>SESX01000107.1 GCA_004367365.1 Candidatus Acetocimmeria pyornia | reverse complement strand
TTAGGGGGTAAGGGAGTTGGTCAGTAGGGAGTTTCTAGAGGCAGCAGCAGAATCCGTGGTGAAATGCGACAAGGATCAAGCTGTTGACCTGGCTCACCAGGCTTTGGACAAGGGCATGGATCCCCTCGAGGTCATTACTGACGGGTTTACGGTAGGGATCGTGAGGGTGGGCGAGATGTTCGACCGCGGCGAGCTGTTTCTTCCGGAACTGGTGTTGTGTTCCGAAGTCATGAAGGCAGCTACCGACATCTTGAATGCTGCCGTGGTGAAAGAGGAGCAGGTCAAAGGTGCCAAGGTGGTCATTGGAACCGTCGAGGGAGACATCCATGACATCGGTAAAGGGATTGTAGTCACCCTCATGAAGGCCCACGGGTTCGAAGTCTATGACCTGGGGAGAGATGTGCCCATTATGAGGTTTATTGAGGAAGCTGAAAGAGTGGGGGCTGATGTCATTGGCAGCAGTGCCTTGTTGACCACAACCATGGAAGGCCAGAAGAAGTTGGAGGAAGCCCTGCGTCAAGAAGGACTGCGGGAAAAATACAAGACCATTGTGGGCGGTGCACCGGTAACGGAACGCTGGCGGAAGAGAATTGGTGCTGACGCTTATGCCGAAAACGCTACCGACGCCGTAACAAAGGTTCTCCAGTTATTGGAAGGATAAAGGTCGGGAAGGCAGGATTGGTAATGACGATGCCCAAACCGGATCTGACCCGTGTCCTGGCCCGGGCTTTCAGGGAAGAACCATTAGAGGACCGGGAAATCCTCTATCTTCTGCAGCTGGAAGACAAGGAAGACCTGGACCGCCTCTTTGCTACAGCCCGGAGCCTCCGGGAAAGGTACTTCGGCCGGCGGGTCTTCCTCTACGGATTCATCTACTTTTCCACCTGGTGTCGCAATGACTGTGCCTTTTGTTATTACCGCGCCTCCAACAAAACACCCCATAGGTACCGCAAACCGCTGGAGGAGGTACTAGAAACTGCCAGTCAACTGGCGGCAGCAGGGGTGCACTTGGTTGACCTTACCATGGGTGAGGACCCCTTTTACTATCAAAAGGGACCTGGTTTGGTGCGCCTACGTGAGCTGGTTCAAGGAGTAAAAAGAAAAACTGGCCTATCCTTGATGGTGTCGCCGGGGGCGGTAAGCAAAAATGCCCTAGCGGCCCTGGTGGAAGAAGGGGTGGATTGGTTTGCGTGTTACCAGGAAACCCATAACCGCAGACTTTACCGGCGCTTGCGGCTCAACCAGGGTTATGATTCCAGGATGCAAAAAAAGGTCTTCGCAAGAACCCTCGGCTTCTTGATTGAAGAAGGGATCATGGTCGGTCTAGGGGAATCTGATGCCGACATTCTCCATTCCCTGCGGGAAATGGAAAGGCTCGGTGCCCAGCAAGTCCGGGTGATGAGTTTTGTGCCCCAGGAGGGGACCCCGCTAGAAAGGGCAGCCGCTCCGTCCCCACTGCGGGAACTGAAGACAATTGCAGTCATGCGCCTGCTTTTCCCCAGGCGCCTGATACCGGCGTCGTTGGATGTTGCCGGGCTCATGGGATTAAGAAGCAGGCTGGGGGCGGGAGCCAACGTGGTAACATCCATCATTCCCCCGCAAGCAGGGCTTTTAGGGGTATCCAACAGTACCCTGGATGTTGACAATGGTGGTCGAAACCCCCAGGCTGTGAGAGCAGAACTGGCCAGGATGGGCTTGGAGCCGGCATCTCTCCGGGAGTACCAGGAGTGGGTTGAGAAGGCAAAAACCTCTTCAGCAGGTGCGGCAGGGGGCTTCGGTCAAAGGTGAGGGTTGTTGTAGTAGGGGGGAACCTGCAGGGATTGGAGGCCACCTACCTGGCCCACCGGGCGGGCTGGGAGGTGGAGGTCATAGATAAAGACTTCCGGGCACCGGCTGGATACCTGGCCCAAAAATTTACCCGGATTGACATTCGTCGGGACCACACGGCACTAGTAGGGGCCATTAAAGGAGCAGGTTTCGTCATTCCAGCCCTTGAAGACAGGGAAGTCCTTGGGTTGGTGCAAAAGGCTGCCCAAAAGGTGGGGGTGCCGCTGGCCTATGATCCCCACGCCTACAGAGTATCAGCGTCAAAGATCACGTCCAATGAACTCCTTGGCCGGATCGGTATTCCTACCCCCTTGCCCTGGGGACGATGCAGCCTACCCTTGATTGCTAAACCGGCCCGGGGCAGCGGAAGCCGGGGAGTACGAAAACTTAGTGACCTGGGAAGCCTAGAAAGGTTTGTGAAAGAGGTCGACAAGAGGCAGGAAGAATGGGTGCTCGAGGAGTTTGTAGACGGCCGGGGCTTTTCGTTAGAAGTAATAGGGTGGGGTGATGAATTCAGAACCCTTCAGGTAACCGAGGTTCAAGTGGATGAAGTCTTTGATGCGAAGCGGATTATTGCCCCGGTAGACCTCCCGCCCGGCACCCAGGGATCCCTCAGAACTTACGTGGAAACCATTGCCGCGGCGGTCAAGTTAAGGGGGATTATGGACGTGGAGGCTGTCCTCGGGGCAGATGGATGGAAGGTATTGGAGATCGATGCCCGGCTTCCCAGTCAAACCCCGACGACAGTTTATCACTCCACGGGGTGGAACATGCTGGAGATGCTCTACCGGGTCTTCGTCCAAGGAAGCCTGCCGGAGATGGCCTTACCGGTGGCAGAAAAGGCTGTTATCTACCAGCAGGTTCAGGCTTCCAACGGTTCACTGCGAGTAGTAGGGGAACGGGTGATTTCCAAGGTGGGGTGCTTACGCTTGCAAGAAGACTTCTACGGTGCCGACGAGGCCCTGACCAACTACCAGCCCGGGAGTTCCGAGTGGGTGGCTGCCTTGATCTTGACGGGAGCAAATCGAGAGGAAGTCATTGAGAAATCCAATTGGGTTCTTCGAAATATTGCCACCAGCAATGACCTTTCCCTGGTGGACGGTCTTTGATCCGAGTAAGGAGAGCCGGAAAATGACCAGGTTGGTTGCCGCACAGGTTAAAGATCTTCCCGATACATTACCTGAATACGACTCCTGCCTGCGCCGGCAAACCGGCCACACGCTGAAGGAGATCGCAGCTGCTGCTTCAGGTCTTCCCTGGGAGGAAGTGGGGAAAAGAATATCCGGGACACTGGTGGCAGTGGTACCCACTACTTACGGCGGCGGGGTTATCCCCGGTTTTGCCCAGGCGGTAAGGGGGATTGCTGCATACCTGGGCTTTGAGAGCCTGGTTACCGGGCGGCTCAACCTGGCAGGCCTCAGGGAGGCCCTGGAAAGAAAGGCAGATATCATTGCCATTGCTGACGACGATGACTTTCTGGCCGTAAATACGAGCTCCGGCCGGGTTGTGGACAACGCGGCTGCCACCGGACGCGGTTACGCTGCTGCCATGAAACTTCAGCAGGGCTGCCTCAAGGACAGGGAAGTGCTGGTGATAGGCCTCGGTCGGGTGGGACGGAGTGCCGTGGAAACGCTGAAAAAATTCCAGGCGAGGGTAGTTGTTTACGATATCGATGCCCGGAAAAGGGCCTTCTTTGAAAAGGACACCAGTGTGTTAGTGGCGCACGACCTGGAAGAAGCTCTCAACCAGCACTACTTAATCCTTGATGCTTCCCCGGGAGCGGGAATCATTGATATCAGGCACCTGAAGGGGGAAAGTTGTGTCTTTGCCCCAGGGATTCCCCTGGGGGTGACAGAAGCCGGCGCGGTGTTCCTGGGGGACCGCCTGGTTCACGACCCGCTTCAGATCGGTGTTGCCACGATGCTGGTAGGGGCTCTCAGCCCGTGAACAACCTGGGATACACGGGGGGTGGATCGGGATGATCCCACAGACCCTAAATCTGTGCAGCCGGGTGTAACTCCCGGACCCCCCTCCAAGGGCAAAGGAAGGGAAACGCAAGTGAAGAGCAGTCCAAGCCTGGAGTCAGCTCCTCCCCGAGAGACAGCGGCACGCTCCAAAAAGCGTTTTTACCGAAAGCGCGTGGACTTTTTCGCCCTCTTGAAAAAGATGAAGCTTTGGCCGTCACGGACAGGGGTTCTCCACGGCATCAAAACCTTTACTGAGCACGGGAATTTCGCGGAAGTTGTTACCCACTGCAATGAAAGAATTTTGGTACGCAACTCAAAAAACAGCCGGGCGGCTCGCTGGCTGCGGAACAAATGGTATGCAAGACCCTGTAAAAGATGTAAGGTTCCCCGGTGGAAGCTGGAAAAATACTCTGCCACCGCCTTTAGCCGTCACTGGGGTTCTTCCCTGTGCACGGACAAGAAGACCGTAGAAAGAAAAGATTAAGAAGATGAATAGGAAGATGAATAAGTTAGTTTATAAGGAGGAGAAAGAACGATGAGCCTTGAGGAAATTACCAGTGCCGTAATTGCCGGGCAGCCGGAAAAGGTTAAAGAACTCACGCAAAAAGCCTTGGATGAAAAAATTGACCCTGATTCCATCATCAATGACGCCTTTATTGCTGGAATGAACGTGGTGGGTAAGAGGTTTAAGGAAGGAGAGATGTATGTCCCGGAAGTCTTAATGGCAGCGAAGGCGATGAGTGCCGGGATGGAACTGGTGAAACCCCTGGTCACCGGCCAGTCAATCCCCTCCAAGGGCACCATTGTCATCGGTACTGTCAAGGGGGACCTCCATGACATCGGCAAGAACCTGGTGGCCATGATGCTGGAAGGCAGTGGTTTTGAAGTGATCAACCTGGGTGTGGATGTTGCGCCGGAGCGGTTTGTAGCCGTAGCCAAGGAAAAGAATGCCCAGATTATTGGTATGTCAGCCTTGCTGACAACGACCATGTTGTGCATGAAGGATACCATCGAAGTCCTGAAAGAGGAAGGCCTGCGGGATAAGATCAAGGTTATTGTCGGGGGTGCGCCGGTTTCCAGGGATTTTGCCGAGGAGATTGGGGCCGACGGGTTTGCCCCTGATGCCGGTTCAGCTGCCGATCTTTGCGAGGAGATCTTGAGTTGACGAATGGGCTCTTAGTCAAGGGGGGATGTGGTTGGAACTGGCCATGGGCATCGACACCGGGGGCACCTACACCGACGGCGTAATCATGGACCTTTCCACCGGGCGCGTAGTGAAAAAAAGCAAGTCCCCAACGACGCACCAGGATTTGACCATCGGAATTCGAAACTGCCTTGCAGGTCTCGATGGTGGTTTCTGGAAAGAGATCCAACTGGTGTGCCTTTCGACCACCCTTGCCACCAACGCGACGGTTGAGGGGAAGGGTAGCCGGGTGGGGCTGATCTGCCTGGGACACGAGGTTTCGGAAAGTTTACCTGTTGCTGCAACCTATTGTCTTCCGGGCGGACATGATATCAGGGGTAATGCCAGGGAGCCCCTGGACGTGGAAAAGCTCCGGGATGCTTTAAAGCGCCTGGAGGGAAAGGTGGATGCCCTTGCCGTTTCGGGCTACTGCAGTGTCCGCAACCCGGAACATGAGCTGGCTGTTAAAGACGAGGCCGAGCGCATGCTGGAGGTGCCGGTGGTGTGTGGCCACCAGTTAACCAGCGATCTCGGCTTTCAGGAACGCACCGCGACGGCGGTGCTCAACGCCAGGCTCCTTCCTGTGATCTCGCAGCTCCTGGATTCGGTGCAGCAGGTGCTGCGTGAGCTGGGTGTTACCGCCCCCTTGATGGTCGTCAAGGGTGATGGGTCCCTGGTGGATGAAAGCCGGGCCCGGCAGCGGCCTATTGATACGGTCGTTTCCGGGCCGGCGGCCAGTGTGGTAGGAGCTACCTTCTTGAGCGGTGAGAAGGACGCCCTGGTGGTGGATATTGGAGGGACGACCACTGATATTGCCTCACTAAGAGAAGGGGTGCCGGAAATACACCGGGATGGAGCCGTCATCGGCGGCTGGTCCACAAAGGTTCAAGCGGCCAGGGTCCACACTTTTGGTATCGGCGGCGACAGCCTGGTCCAGGTAAAAAGGGGAGAGGTCCAGATCGGGCCCAGGCGGGTCTTGCCCTTGAGCAGGGCAGTGGCTGACCACCCCTACTTGATGGAAGAACTGAAAGAGACCTGGGAAAGTGGAGAAAAAGGGATGGATATCATCGATGCCCAGCCCTTTGATTGCTACCTCCTTGGACGGTACACCCCAGGGGAAAGGCTCACCTCGTGGGAGCGGGAGGTGGTAGGGTGCCTGGCTGCCGGGCCCCACAGTATTCTTCACATCTCCCGCAGCCTGGGTAGAGACCCGAACCTGTTAAACCTCAAGGGCATGATCAACAGGGGAATCCTGCTGCCGGCATCCCTTACCCCTACCGACCTTTTGCACGTCCGCGGCACCTTTACCCGGTGGAACCGTGAGGTAGCGTTCCTGGTGGCAGAAATGGCCGCTTTGCGCCTTCAAATGAAGAGGGAGGAATTTGTTGATTTTGTTTTAGAAGAGGTCCACCGCAAGATTGCCTCGGCCATTTTACAGGGCCTGGTGCGGGACCTGGGTTACCAGCAGGTGGACTTGGCCGGAGAAACGGTGCTCAAACCGTTTCTTGAGCGCATTTTGGGCCGGGAAGAGGAAAAGTTTCTCTGCCGCGTCTACCTGGAGCAGCCCGTCGTGGCCATTGGTGCACCGGCAAGAGAATTCATGCCGGCTGTAACTAGGTTGTTGAATACCAGGCTGTGTATCCCTGAGCATGCCGAGGTGGCTAATGCCATCGGTGCGGCTGTAGGCCGGGTGGTAATCAAGGGTGTGATCCTGGTCCGCCCTGCTGCCGAGGGTGGGTATGTAGCCTACACCCCTTGGGAACGAAAGGGTTTCATCTGCCTGGAGGATGCGGCCGATTATGCTCAACGGGTTGGCCGGGAGTACCTGGTGAGGGAAGCTGCCGAGGCAGGTGCCCGGGATATAAGTATTTCGGTTCAACGGAAGGATGTTTATAGTCACATCTCTTACCCCATCGAGGAAGAAATATTTGTGGAGAGCAGAATTTCTTTGTTGGCCGTAGGCCGGCCCTGGCCAAGGCAGGGTGAAATGCGGTGACGAAACTTCTTACCTGTATGACGCTGCGTGAAGAGGTGGAACAGGTAGTAACAAAAAACCCTGGGATCGAGGTGGATTACTTAGAATATGCCTTACACCAGGTACCGGGTAGGCTCCGTTCTCAATTGAGAGCGAGAATTGACGCCACACCCGGCGCTGGGGATATTCTCCTGGGATACGGGTTGTGTTCTTACGGTACCGCTGGACTGGGCTCTACGCGCCACCGGCTCGTGATCCCCAGGGTCCATGACTGCATCAGCTTGCTCATGGGAGACCAGCAGCGGTACCTGAAGGAGTTCAGTCGCTATCCGGGTACCTTCTACCTCAGCAAGGGCTGGATCGATCAGGGGGCTGACCCCCTTTCTACCTACCGGCGCTACCAAAAAGATTACGGTGAGGAAACGGCTTCCTGGTTGATGGAGCAGCAGTACAGGAACTATCAGCGGGTCGTGTTTATCCTTTCGGGAGTACCAGGTTTGGACGAATACCTCGGTTATGCCCGTGAGGTAGCTGGTTTCTTGAAGGTACCGTTTCTAGTCCAGGAGGGGTCACTGCGCTTGCTGGAAAAGCTGGTCCAGGGGCCCTGGGACCGGGAATTTATTGTCACCGAGCCGGGGGAAATCATCTTGCAGCAGGCGTTTTTCGGGTAGTGCGCCGTAACGAGTCTGAGGCGTTGTGCTATAGAAAGGCGAAGTGCCAATCACCATCAGCATGGAACCGGACGTGTTCAGTTCAGGGCGAAAGCCAGATCAAACAGTGTGAGCGGCCACGTCTGGACAGCGGCCGGAAAGCACAAAAACCTCATTGAGGAGGCGGTGAATTGTGAAACGATTTCAACTATTAGAAGAAGAGGAAATCAAAACGATACATGAGGCAACCCTGGAAATCCTGGAAAAGATAGGAATTAGGTGTAAATCAGAAAAATTCAGGGAGGTCCTCGCTGACAACGGGTGTAAAGTTGAAGGGGAGTGGGTCAAGTTTCCGCCGGAGGTGGTGGAAAGGTTCCTACAGAAGGTGCCGGCAGAGTTCAAGCTTTACGGGCGAGACGGAAAGACCGTGTTGGAGATCGGCAAGAAGCATGCCTATGCGCAGAACTGCAGCGGTACCCCAAGGGTTGTGGACCTGGATACCGGGGAGCGGCGAGAATATGTTCTCCAGGACTTGGCCGACATGACCCGGCTCATTGATGCCCTGCCCAATATCCACATTGTCTCCTGTGGCGTGCCAACCGATGTCGAGGAACAGGTGTACATGGTTGTGGAGATCGCCACGATGCTGAGAAACACGATGAAACCGGTACGCCTCCCCATTGAGTCGGCGGCAGAGATGAAGTACATCTGTGAACTGCTGTCTTTGCTTGCCGGGAGCATGGAACAGTTCAGGCAAAAACCCTTTCTTTACCTTGAGGTTTCTCCCCTCAGTCCCCTGGATTATGCCCGGGAGCCTGCCGATCTAATCATCGCCCTGGCCGAAGAGGGGATACCGGTGGGAATTATCCCGTGCCCCATGATGGGAGCAACAGGCCCCATGACCTTAATTGGCTCGGTGGCACAGCACAATGCTGAAATTGTGGCCGGTGTCGTTGCCGCGGAAATGGTTAACCCGGGGGTCCCGGTGATGATGTCTCCCCGTGTTACCTTCATGGATATGAGGTCTGGGCTGGGCTTGTGGGCTGCACC
>SESX01000106.1 GCA_004367365.1 Candidatus Acetocimmeria pyornia | reverse complement strand
CTCCTTCTGGGTGGCCGTGACAACCTTCCATCCGGAATTCTTCCCCACCCCGTTTCTTCTCACCATCGCGGCGGGCCGGGAAGGTGTCTCTTTTCCCACTGCCGTGGAAGCCCTGTTGATGGGACTTATCTTTGAAGGGTTGAGGGAAGCCGGGATTCGCCTTCCGCGTCCCGTGGGTCAGGCAATCAGTATCGTCGGAGCCCTGATCATCGGTACCGCCGCCGTTGATGCCGGGCTGGTTACCGCCCCCATGGTGATCGTCGTTGCCGCGGCCGGGATCGCCACCTTTCTTATGCCAACCATCGACGTCGGCTTTGTTACCACGCTCCTGCGCCTGCCGACCCTTTTTCTGGGCGCCACTTTGGGGCTTTACGGGATCCTGCTGGTCGGGGTTGTGATCATGGTGCACCTGGCCTCCCTTCGCTCCTTCGGGGTCCCGTACCTCTCCCCCCTTGCTCCCCTGAGTGTACCAGAAACGAAAGATGTCCTGGTCCGGACACCCCTCTGGTCCCGGCCGCTCCGTCCGCGGGTGATCGGTTACAAGGAGCCGCGCCGCCAGAAAGACAATACCCTTCCCCACCCACCCAGAAAGGTCGGGAACAGGCGTGGGGAGAAGACGGGAAGGGATGGTTCACCGTGAACAATACCTCCAGCGTCCGTCTTTCAGGCCGGCAGGCCATGTGGTTGGTGGTTACCACCATTTTGGCCACCACTCTCATCTTTCTCCCGGCCTGGGTGGCAGCTGAGGCCAAGCAAGACGCCTGGCTTTCGGTGCTCTTGAGCATGGTTGTCGGGGTGGTCACCGCCTGGCTTGTCAGCACGCTCGGCCGCCGTTTCCCAGACCTGACCATTGTTCAGTACGGGGAGAGGATCCTCGGTAGGGTCCTTGGTAAAGTGGTGGGGCTGGTCTACGCAGCCTTTTTCCTCCACATCAATACCGTCATCGTCAGGGAGTTCGGTGAACTCCTTCTAACCGGGTTCATGCCGGAAACCCCCCTGGTGGTATTCATCGGTACCATCATCGTTGTCGCCGCCTACGGTGCTTGGGCCGGCCCGGAAGTTCTGGCCCGGGTCAACGATTTTATCCTGCCGGTGATTCTCTTTCTGCTGGGCGTTTCGCTTTTCTTGCTTGTAAACCAGGCGAATCTGGCTGCCCTCCTGCCTCTTGCTGAAGAGCCGGCGGGGATCGTCCGGGGCGCTCTTGCCTCTGCCGTCTTTTTCAGCGAGGTGATCATCCTGGCCATGCTCATTCCTTCCTTGAACCTCCGGAGTGAGGCGGCCAGGGCCGGGGTCCTGGGCGTTCTGGTCGCCGGGTTCTCTCTAATGGCCGTAACCGTCTTTGCCACCATGGTCTTCGGCGGGGAGCGGGTAGCCAACCTCACCTTTCCGTACCTGGCCCTCACCCGCATCGTTAGCGTCCGTGGTATCGTGGAGAGGGTGGAGTTCCTCGCCCTGGGCATCTGGGTCCTGGGAGGTTTCGTCAAGATCAGTGTCTTTTACTATGCCGCCGCCCTGGCGTCTTCCCAGTGGCTGGGCCTGCGTGAGTACCGCTCCACTGTCGTTCCCATCGGGCTGGCTATCGGGTTTCTCTCCGTCATCCAGTTCGAAAACATCGACCAGATTTCGTCCTTCCTTACCACGGCGGCGTTGTTCGCCTACCTCCCGGTTACCCTCGGTCTCCCTGCCCTTTTGCTGATCTTGGCGACCTTACGTGGTCTGAAGGGCGGTTCTGGGACAGCACCGGGCCCCCGTGGGGCAGACAAGGAGGTTTCACCTTGACACGGTTCAGGCGCTCGATTGTTCTGGCGGGTCTCGTGCTCACCCTGCTTTTACTGGGTACCAGTTGTTGGAATGCAGTTGAACTTGACCGCCGGGCCCTGGTCATGGGGGTCGGGATCGATAAGGCGAAGGAAGAGGGCAAGATTGCCCTGACCGTTCAAATCGTGAAACCCGGCCAACTCCCCACGCCGAGGAGAGCCCCGGGGCCCGGGCCCCCCGTTTGGGTTGTTACCAGCACGGGGTACACCGTTTTCGATGCCGTCCGTAACTTTGTCCTCCAGTCAGGCCGGAAGCTGTTTTGGGCGCATATGGTGGTGATCGTCATCAGCGAGGAGGTGGCCCGGGAAGGCCTGGCCCCGGTTTTGGACTTCTTTGACCGGGACGCCGAACCCAGGAGGTTAAGCAAGGTCATTATCGCCAAAGGCATTGCTGCTAAAGAAATTATGAAAGGCCAGCACGAGCTCGAAACTATTCCCGCTGCTGCGATCCGGGATTTGGTCGAAGGGTTCACCTCTGTTTCCACCGCGGTCAGTGTCAACCTGAATGAGTTTCTCAAGAGAATGTCCGCCGGGGGTGTCGAACCGGTGGCGGCCCGGATCGAGGTTGTCGCCGCAGAGGAAAGGGAAAAGGCCGAAGAAAAAGCCCTCCAGTCGGGTGACGACGGCGGCATGGCCGAGGACCCCAGGCTGAAAGCGCCGCCCAGGTTTCGGGTTACCGGGGCGGCGGTCTTCAAAGGGGATCGCCTGGCCGGATGGCTCAACCGGCCCGAGACCCGTGGTTACCTCTGGACCCAGGGGAAGGTCGTAAGCGGAATTGTCGTCTTGAAGTGCCCTCAAAACGAAAAGGAAACCATCGGCATCGAACTAATCCGGTCCGAGGGGGAAATCAAACCCAGGGTTCAAGAAGGCCGGGTCGTAGCTGAAGTCAAGGTAAAGGCCGAGGCTCATGTGGGAGATGTCCTTTGCCCCTTGGACCTGACCAAGCCAGAAACCCTGCGGCTCCTTGAGAAAAGGATGAATACTGTCATCGAAAACGAGGTCAGGGCTGCCTTCCGAAAGGCTCAAGAAGGGCTCCGGGCCGACATCTTCGGTGTCGGGGCTGCCTTGCACCGGAGCTCTCCCGGGCAGTGGAAGAAACTCAAGGACAGGTGGGATGAAGTCTTCCCCGAGGTCCAGGTGGAAATCAAGGCAGACGCCAAAATCCGCCGCGTCAATCTCGTTCTCAAGCCGGCGCAGCCTAAGTAGCCCGGCGGGCCAGGGTGGTTCTACGTGGTTCCACCGCTGCCCCGCCCGGTCACCATAAAGGTCCCCGGACAGAAAAGTGCCCGCCGCCCTTTTTCCGAGGCACCAAGGGAAACTCTGGGCCCGTGCGGAAGGAAATCCAACCCACCTGGCTGAAGTAAGGAAATAAGAAGGGAGAAAAGCCGAAGAGGCAGTTTGATCCCGATCGGAGGTGCCGGAGGATGCCAAAGCCAAGAGTGGGGATAACCCTGGGCGATGCTGCCGGAATCGGGCCGGAACTGGTGGCCAAGCTTCTCAGCCACGAACGAGAAACGGTGCTCAAGTGGTGCCACCCGGTAGTTCTCGGCGATATTCGCTCTTTTCGTCAGGGCATGGAAATCGCCAGAGCCGGGGTTGACCTTGTCCTCTATCCCAGCTTGGAGCAGGTGCCCTTCAGGGAGGAGGAAGTAGCCTTTGTCGACCTAGGAAATCTTGACCCCACCCGCTACCGCCTGGGCGAGGTTAACGCTGCTTGCGGAAAGGCAACCCTGGAAGTCATCCGCTTGGCTCTGGATGCGGTTCTAGATGGTGTTATCGATGCCCTCATGTATGCTCCCCTGAACAAGGAAGCCATGCATTTGGGGGGAAACGAGTTTGATGATGAGCTGTGCTTCTACGCCGACCACATCCGGAAACGCACAGGGTGGGAAGGCCCCTTCGGTGAGATCAATTACGTGGATGGGCTCTGGACTACCAGGGTCACCTCCCACATCGCCCTCCGGGAGGTAAGTGAAAATATCAGCCTGGAAAAGATCGTGGAGGCAGTGGCCCTCGCCCATGAAACCCTGCGGCGGGCGGGGCTCGAGACCCCGAGGATCGGGGTGGCTGCCCTTAATCCCCACGCCGGGGAAGGTGGACTCTTTGGACGCGAAGAGATTGAGATCATTGTCCCGGCCGTTGAAAAGGCCCGTCAGCAAGGGTTTAATGTTTTCGGGCCGTACCCGGCTGACACCATTTTCCTGAAGGCCAGAAAAGAGATCGATGCTGTGGTCTCCATGTACCACGACCAGGGCCAGATAGCGATGAAGTTAATGGGGTTTGAGCAGGGTGTGACCATCAACGGCGGGTTGCCCGTGGTACTAGTCACCCCTTGCCACGGGACCGCCTTTGACATCGCCGGAAGGGGTGTGGCAAACGTCAGGGCAACCCGGGAGGCCCTTGTTCTGGCCGCGCGGATGGCTGCCCATGGAACGGCGGGTTGACCACCCCCAGAATGACTGATTGGGGTACCACCCAAGGCTCCCGGGCTGTTCTGGGGTCAGTCCCCCGAGTTCCTTTCGTAGATCACCCGTAACCCTTCAATGGTGAGCAATGGATCCACGGTATGAATAGTGGCTGACTCTGCTGCAATCAGTTTGGCCAGTCCACCGGTGGCCACCACGTAAACCTCTCCCCCGAGTTCCCGCGTCATCCTTCGTACGATCTCATCCACCTGACCGACAAACCCGAACACAATGCCGGCCTGCATGCTGGCCACGGTATTCTTACCGATGACCCGGGTGGGTTTCACCAGTTCAATCCTGGGTAGTTTGGCTGCCTTCTGGAACAAGGCCTCGGTCGAAATACCGATCCCAGGGGCAATGGCTCCCCCCAGGTAATGACCTTCAGCAGAAAGGGCGTCGAAGGTGGTGGCGGTCCCAAAATCAACAACGATCAAGGGACCTCCATACTTCTCATAAGCCGCTACCGCATTGACAATCCGATCGGCGCCAACCTCACGGGGGCTATCATACTTGATGTCCATTCCCGTCTTGACCCCAGGGCCAACCACCAGGGGTGTAACCCCAAGGTACTTTTCGGCCATCTCCTCGAATGTCAGCATCAGGGGTGGGACCACCGAGGCAATGACCACCGCCTTGATGTCGCGCAGTTTGTAGCCCTCGTAGGCAAAGAGGTTCTTGAAAAGGATACCGTATTCATCGGCTGTTCGGTCCCGGTCAGTGGAAATCCGCCAGTGGATGAGAAGTTTCTTCCCCCGGTAGATTCCAGCCACTATGTTCGTGTTCCCGATGTCAAGAACCAGAATCACCTGCAATACCGCCTTCTGTATCTAAGTTTAGGGTCTAGCCTGCTCCCGGAGGTCACGGTGGGCAATGATCCCACCGACCTTTTCTGCCTTGATCACTGCCCGCCTGATGGCCTGGGCAACCACTTCGGCTGCGGCTGCCCCGATAGCATTCACGTCCCCGGGTCTCTCCCCGGTAGCCGCAGCGAAAACAGTATCTCCGTCGTAGATGGTGTGGGCGGGGGAAATGGACCGGGCCAGACCATCTTGCCCCATCTGGGCCACCTTGTTGACCTCTTCCTTGGAAAGCCTGGCATTGGTAGCCACCACGGCCAGGGTCGTACTCCTTCCGACACCTCTACGTATTTCCGTACCGTTAACAAGCAAGCCATAACTCCCTGCAGGCCTACCGGTTTCAGGATCCCTGGTTCCAGCCAGAACCCGGCCGTTTTCATCGATGACATCACCAAAAGCGTTAACCACGGCCAGGGCCCCCACGAGGACCCGCTGGCCGATTTCGATTGACCAAGAACCAACCCCGCCTTTCATGGCCAGCTTCGGGCCCATGACCTTCCCCACGGTTGCCCCGGTTCCAGCCCCGACACTGCCTTCCTTGATCTCGCCCGCCCTCGCCCCCTGGGCCGCCAGGTAACCAGACTCAAAACCCGGACGAACGCATGCCCTTCCAACCTGAAGGTCAAAGATCACTGCCGCCGGGACAATGGGAACTCTCATGCCCCCGACGTTGAAACCCTTTCCCTGTTCTTCCAGGTACTGCATCACTCCGCCGGCAGCGTCAAGACCAAAGGCACTGCCCCCGGTGAGGAGAAAGGCGTGCACGTGCTGCACCAACCGTACCGGCCGGAGGACCTCGGTTTCACGGGTCCCCGGGGCTGAACCACGAACATCAACCCCTCCTACCGCACCCTCGTCGAAGAGCACCACCGTGCAACCAGTTGAGGCCTCAAGGTCGGTAAAATGGCCCACCCTGACCCCCCGGACGTCGGTGATGTTCCGGAACAAGGTCCATTCCCCCCTCCGGTGCAATTCCATCCTCTGATTCTTCGTCCTCTGGTTATGTTTTCCCTCTTTTGCACAAAGCTTAATTCTCTTTTGGGCAGCTGCTCACCGGAAGGTAGATGTACTAAGGACCTGCACCCGGGCAGCTATTTCCTGGGCTACCCTGGCCACCACCAGGGCTTTCAGAAGGTCAAGGCCCACGTAGGGGATAAAGGCGATTTTGAGGACATCCACCACACCTGACGGGCGGTGTAAATAGAAGTTGAGAATCAGGTACAGGTAAGTTAACCCGACTGCATAGAGGAGGGCCAGTCCGGCCAGGGCACCCTGTCCGTAATCGACAAGACGAACTTCTCCCTTGGTGACGGCTTTCCTTTCTACGAGGCGTCCGCCCACGTAAGCACAAAGGATAAACCCAATCAAGAACCCGAAGGTCGGCTGCAGCACATAGGCGAGGCCCCCAAAGGGCGGCTTGGCAAAAACCGGCAGCCCCAGGAGCCCGAGAAGAACGTAGACCACCATCGCGGCTGCCCCAGTGCGGCTCCCGAGGACGAGCCCACTCAGCATGGCTACAAAGGGGAGGAGGCTGAAGGGCACTAGGGCAGCCGTCCCAAACCGCACCATCAAGGCTGCACCAGAGGCCATGGCAGCGAAGATACCGGCCAGGGCCAGCTCCTTGGTACTGAGCCTTCTATCCGTCCTTCTGTCCATCAATCAATTCCACCCTTTCCTATGTTTTATGAATCAGGAAACCGAAACCACGCCTCTTGAAGACAGGTCACCCCTCACTCTTTTCCCTCCTCTTTGCCTGCTGCAGGCGCACTTTTGAGTCTTGGTGGCACCGACAGCTCTCTGCTGATTAACACCCAGCACCAGGCTATCTTCTGTCCACGGCTGGGGAAGGTTCCGACCTTCCTAAAGTTCTCGGTTAATTTCCAAATGGGCCGTAAAGACTTGAAAGCATTAACAGTGGACCAGTCGCTGGGTTTACAATTGCCCGATAGGTCCCGAAGTACCATTTTGTTCCAGGTCGCACCGGTCGCGCGAATGGTTAACCATACCGCGCGGCGTGGTTAACAATAATGCCTACATTATTCCACGTTTGGTTCCAATCTCCTCCCCGAGCAACCCTATCTCAGAAAAAAAAGGCGGAAGCTCGCAAGCAAAAAGCCGGAGCTGCACGCCGGTAACAGACCTTCAGTGAGAAGGGGTTCAGTAACATCCCCCACTTTTTCGATAGACCCAGGCGACATCTCAAAGGGGGCTCAGGGAGACTCCCCGCGCAGGGTAACATCCCCAGCGACAACGCGCCGCCGGCCGTACCAGGTTTGAACCCACAGGGCCCCGTCAGCGTCCACGTCAACGGCCCGGCCTTCAATCCGTTCACTAGGTGTCTGCACTACCACCTGCTCGCCCAGGGTAGCCGAATACCGTTTCCACAACCGGAGAACAGGAGCAAATCCTTCTTCTTCCAACAAGGTGTAGACCTGGCCAAGTTTCCTTAGGCACTGGACAGTCAGAGCCCGGCGGTCTACCTTGCGGCCCAGTTCCACTTTTAGGGACGTCGCCCGGCGCCTCAAAGGCGGCGGGAAGTCCCTCTCCTCGAGGTTCGCGTTAATCCCAATTCCGACTACCAGGTAGTGGAGCGCATCCATCTCGCCGACCATTTCCGTGAGGATCCCGCACACCTTTTTTCCGCTGATGAGGACGTCATTGGGCCATTTAATGGCTGCCGGCAGACCGTAAAGGTCTTCTATGGCACGTACTGTAGCCACTGCGGACAGGAGGGTTATCTTGGGAGCATCGGCGGGAAGCATCGTGGGCCGGAGTATCACCGACATCCAAATCCCCTTTCCCGCAGGGGAAAACCAATTCCTGCCCATTCTTCCGGCACCCGCAGTCTGCTCCTCGGCGATGACAACCGTCCCCTCAGCTGCCCCGTGCGCAGCTAGGTCCTTCGCTTTCCGGTTGGTTGAATCCAGGGTCTGGTAGTGGTGGATCTCAGACCCGAGCCGGTCGCGCGCCAGTTCCCGGATCAATTCCCGGGGAACAAGAAGATCCGGTAGCGAGGAGAGGAGATAACCTTGGCGCGGCCGGGCCTCAATCCTGTAACCTTCACGCCTCAAACCTTGGATATGCTTCCAGACAGCAGTGCGAGAGATCCCCAGCTTGCTGCTCAGGTCTTCCCCTGATACAAATTCACCCTGTTTCTCCCGCAGCAACTCCAGGACACGTTCACGCATGGTGCACCTCTTTTTTTCTGGCCCTGAGCAAGCCTTGAGTCTACTACGAAAATGCCACTACCTGCCTCGCCCGGGGTGCTCCTCCCCAGCCCCTTCGGGGCTGCGGCATGACCGGTCTCGCTCCGGAGCAACCCGGGCGTACAACTCACGATACTACCGGATCAAAGGGCCGCTGAATACCGCCTCCAATTTTCATCCTTCGTGGTGCCGCCGGGGCGCCATGGGGCACTTCTACGAAAATGTCCCAACGGCGCCGGCCTTCCTTCGCGGCGTCACGCTCACCGTAAGCTTGTAATGAACCTCGGCGGCTCCGGGCCGCAGCCACAAACTCGCGGTGGCTG
>SESX01000105.1 GCA_004367365.1 Candidatus Acetocimmeria pyornia | reverse complement strand
GCGTCACGCTCACCGTATAGTTGTCATGAACCTCGGCGGCTCCGGGCCGCAGCCACAAACTCGCCCTGGGAGCTCAAACAGGTGGCTGCGGCTGGTCCTCCGCCGCTTGCGGTTCTTGAACTCGTTCGCTGACCGCCGCCCAGGAAGCCGGCACCTACCCCTTCGTTGCTACCCCTCAGGCAGACTCCAAAAACCGACTTATTCCTGATTCTTATCCTTCGTGATGCCGCCGCTTCAGAGGCGGCATGGGCTACTACTTCAAAACCCAGTATTCTCCACTGGGTGTCCCTACACCTTCCAAAATAGACCACCATTGTGACTTTAGCCAGTGGGAAAATACCACCTACCACCGGCAGTTCTCATCCTTCATGCCGGTGTCGAGATTCGTCTTTGGCCTGTCCCCTGGTCTGGTCACCCAGCTTATCTTCAATGTGTTCCACTCCCTTTGCCTGGCCCTTGTTTGGCTAACTCAGGATCGCTAGAGCATTTTCGTGCCCCAGGCGCTATTTCCCGCGCAAGCTGCAGCGAAACAGCGCCTTTTCCCCTGGAGGGCACTTTGGGCAAGAATGGAAAACACCTGTAGAGGTCGGTTGACTTCAGAGCCGGACTAACACAAGATTATCAATTCGAGCTACGTCGGGAGGGCTCGCAACATCAGAACGCTAGCTGAAACGTTGCCTTGATAGGAGGAGGGCCCGGCTCTAAAACCGGGCCCTCGTTCCGGGGAAAAGCAGGTTGTTGGGTTTACTGGGATAGTGCTGTTCCCTCCGTACTGTTCTCACCAGTGGTGCCACTAGTTTCACCCTGGGTATTCACTTCTAACGGTACCCCTTCTCCTGAACCGGCTTCTTCCTGCCCGTCCCCACCACTTGGAACAGTAGCCTCTTCTTCAGAGCCTCCGAGCACGACATCGCCGGATTCAGGGTTGTAGCTCACCGTCTGCCCGAGTTCTTCAGCAATGTAGCGCAGCGGGACAAAGGTTCTGTTGCTGATCATCTCTGCCGGCACATCAAAGGTTTTGATCTCACCGTTCACCGTGTATTCCGTACTGCCCAGAATGATGATTATTGTCAAGTCACCGCGTGCGATGGTCACCGTGTTAGTTTCCCGGTCCCAGGCTACGGTGGCCCCTAGGGCCTCCGTCACTGCTCGAACCGGAATCAGGGTACGCCCATGTTTTATAACCGGAAAGGCATCCCTGAATTTAACCTCCCGGCCCCGAGCCAAAAGACGGCCGGACATAACTTCTATCTTCTCTTCAAACCTTTCCCTGATTCTCTTCAGCTGCTCTTGAAACCGCTCCCGAAGCCTTTCCACTTCGCGGTTACCGTCTTCCTCCAAACGGTCCAGTTCCTTTTCTGCCCTCTCCAGGGCCTTTTCCAACTTCTTTTCGAATTTCTCCCGGGCCTTTTCCCAACCCTTTTTCTTACCATGGTCCTGGTCATCCAAAAGGCCGTCTTCCTTTTCCTCTTCAGCCTCTTCCGCGTCTTCTTCGTCAGTATCCGCCTCGTCCACGTCCACTTCGAGGTCTTCCTGCTCCTCGTCTATTTCCTCGTCTATTTCTTCGTCTTCTTCTTCAGACTCTTCGTTGTCATCTACCAGGGCGTCATCTTCATGGTTCTCCACGTCGTTTTCACCGACTGCCGGTGCTTGTACGCTTGAGTCGGTGGTATCCCCGCTGCTGGCCAGGGCTCCTGCCGTTCCCAGGGTCAGGACGAAGATCAAGGCTATTACCAGGGTCAGTAACCTTCTCAAAGCTCTTCACCTCCCTGTACTTGTAAGGATATCTTAGCATGTAGGCCCTGCTTGTCCAAGATATCCACGTTCCCATCTTTGAGTAGGTCTCGGGTCCTACCAACCGTCGCGTCGTCCGGGGCAGTCTGGTCTTATGTTCGCCCTCTCCCCCGCAAAACCTGCCACCTTCAAAGCAGGGGCGCGACAAAATGAAAATCTGGAGTGGGACCACTATTTTCGTTGTATTTAGCCTTGCCGCTCGCTGGCCCGCGACGCCCGGGAAGATCCACCCTGGTAGCAGTGTGTTAGCAGTGCCTTTATACGGTAGGTAACTAGGGGTAGGGTAGAGAAAACAATATGGGATACAGACCACCAGAACCAACAAAAGGCAAGAGTAGTGTAGATGGGATGATACCGGGTACATACAGTGTATATATTATAGTGACACAAGACCAACCCAAGACCGGGAGCACCTCCCTGGTTAAGAGGCTCGCTCTCTTGAGCGTATCTCAAACCTCGCTGGGGGAGTAAGCCTCTGAAACCGTAGGGTCTGGCCTTATTTCTCGCTCCTTGTCGGTGTTTTACGGTGGTTTGCGCAAGATGAGGAGGTTAAATGATTCATGTTTTTTGACCTGGTATTTTGCCTTGTCGCCTACCTTCTGGGTTCCTTTCCTTCAGCCTACCTCACCTCCCGGTTCTTTTCCGGGACAGATGTCACCCTCAAGGGCAGCGGAAATCTAGGGGGCATGAACGTCATCCGAAATGTCGGATGGGTTCCCGGGTTAGTCACGGTCTTGCTTGACCTGGCCAAAGGGGCTCTGGCCGTCCGCCTGGCCCAGGCCTACGGATCCTGGCCCTCCCTACCCCTCTTGGCAGCAGTGCTGGTTGTCCTCGGACACAACTACATGGTCTTTCTTGGACTCCGGGGAGGAAAGGGCTTCGCTGCAGTCACCGGAGCCCTGTTGATGTTAAGACCGGAAGCAGTACTCCTCCTTCTCGTTACGATGGGGCTCGCCATCCTCATCCTCCGGGACGCCAATCTCGGTGCCGGTGTGGGCACCCTTTCTCTCCCCCTTATTTTCTGGTGGCTGAACGGTACCGGAACAGCTGCAGCCATCGGTTTGCTGGCAAGCGTAGCCATTATGTCCAGGCACCGGGCAGACTTTGAGGCTTACCGGCGGGGCAGAAGACAGTTCCTCTGAAACTTGGAAAGCGGGTGTAGGCATGTGTAGGCATGGCCCTGGCCTCGAGACCAAGCGCAAGTTAGAGGGGCGTTCCAAAGGCTTGGAAGCTCTCAGAGACCAGGCGCGCCGGGCCCCTGGATTTTGAGAATTACGGGAACCCTTACAGTTTCTGATGCAAATCCTAGAGTTCACAAGAAGGATTTCCCACCAGTGTCAATTGCAGGCCGGTCAGCCTTAAGATGACTAGATCATCGCGCAGGATTTGAGGTGGGCGTGAAGAATGTAATGAAGGGTATAAGGACATTTCTCACGACTTGGCATAAGTTCTCTTTAACTTCTTTCTGCTCGCCACAGAGCCCTAGAATCCCTTTCGCAGCTACTCAGCAAATACAGTCCTTAAAACAGAGCTTTTTCCGGAAGTTCAGTGATTTTGACTGGATTCCAGCGGTTTTAAAAAGTTGTGACGCGCCGCCCCGCCCGTCCCCAGGTTCCGAACTGGTGCTCAATACCGCCCTTGGGGCGGCACAAGTGAGGACAAAAATCAGGAGGAAACGGATTGTTGTCATTTTCACAAGTGGCAGCAACCACGGGTAGGCACAGGCTTCCCAGGCGGCCCTTTCTGGTTTCCCGGGACCGCAATGCCCGGCAGGCCTGAGTACCATATATTCTGGTTGGTTGAGTAAGTTCGTTCTTAAATTTTTCAGAAAGCATTAGTTTGGAAAGAAGGGGTTGGATGAAACCCATCATTGTGGCCAGGAATCTAGCCAAGTACTACCAAATGGGAGAAGTTCGGGTAGAGGCTCTAAGAGGGGTCGACCTTGAGCTCTACAACGGCGAGCTTGTCGTCGTTTTGGGGCCGAGCGGCTCTGGGAAAAGCACCCTTTTGAACATCATTGGGGGCATGGATAAAGCAAGCAAAGGGGAGCTGTACTATGAGGACATTCCCCTCCATGAAGCAGATGATAAAGAGCTCACTTTTTACCGCAGAAATGATGTCGGGTTTGTCTTTCAGTTTTACAACCTGATCCCTAACCTGACTGCATACGAAAATATCAACCTTTCAGTACAGATCTCTAAGAACCCGCTTTCCGTGGAAGAACTCCTGGAAAAAGTCGGGCTCTCAGACAGGGCGAACCATTTTCCTTCCCAGCTATCTGGCGGGGAGCAGCAGCGAGTTGCCCTGGCTAGAGCGCTAGCCAAAAACCCCAAAATGCTCCTTTGTGATGAACCTACCGGGGCACTTGATTATCGGACCAGCATTGACGTGTTGAGAATTCTTAAGGATTTTTGCAAGGGCTACGGAAAAACGGTGGTCATCATCACCCATAACACGGCAATAGCTCGGATCGCGAACCGCATATTTTATTTGAAAGACGGAAAGCTTGACAGGGTCGAGAACAACGACAATCCCTTGCCCCCGGAGAAGGTGACCTGGTAATGCTCTTTAAAAAGATGCTTCGCGACCTGGCGGAAAATAAAGGAGCATATATTGCGTGCAGCATTATCATCATTATCGGGATCATGATCTTTACTTCATTTACCCAGGTGATGGGTAACCTCAGGTTATCCCAGGAAGCCTTTTACTCGGAACAGAATTTTGCCGACGGTTTTGCCCAGGTCCAGGCGATGCCCCTCGCCGAAATCAAGAAGCTAGAAGACATTAGGGGTATTGAAGAAATCCAGGGGCGGATGGTCAGAGATGTCAAGGTCTTGTTCCCGGATCGAGAAGAAAATGTCTACCTGCGCCTGATTTCTATTGACCCTACCCAGGAAAACCCCATCAATGGCATGGAGCTCATGAAGGGGATTCCCCTTAATGAGAGAGAGACAAACATCTGGGTTGATAATAAGTTTTACGAAGCAAACAATTTAGAACTAAACCAGGAAATATCAATCGTCGCCAGCGGCAAGAAAAGGGACCTGCGGGTGGTCGGGATCGGTCGAAGCCCGGAGTTTATTTACGCACTTCGCACCTCCAGCGATCTGTACCCTGACCCGGAAACATTCGGTATTGCCTTCATCCCGCTGGAGATCATGGGGACATTTTTCCCGGAAGGGGCGGTTGTAAACGATATTGTCTTTACTTTAAGGCCTGGGGTCAGTTATGAAGATGTTGAAGAACAGTTAGAACCAGAATTAAAGCCCTACGGGCTCAAGCGTATTTTTCCCCGCAAAGACCAAACGAGTCACTTGCTCCTTACCACAGAGCTGGAAGGCTTGGAGTCAACGGCAACAGCTTTGCCTGTTGTGTTTCTTTCAATAGCAGGCGTCATCCTCTACCTCATGCTCAGGAGAATGATCGAGCAGCAGCGCGGGCAAATAGGCATTCTAAAGGCTTTCGGGTATACTCAATGGGAAATTATGCTTCACTATCTATCCTACGCTGTAGCCGTCGGAATCACGGGCGGAGCAATCGGAGGGCTCCTGGGGATCGCACTATCGTACCCTTTTACTTCCCTTTACCAACTTTTCTTTAACATGCCCGGGTTAAGCAGCGAGTTTTCGCCGTCGTATTTACTGCTGGGCATCCTGCTTTCCCTGGTGTTCGCACTTATTGCCGGGTATCAGGGCTGCAAAGGGGTTCTCACTTTACAGCCTGCAGAGGCCATGAGACCTCCAGCCCCACCGATAGCAAAAAGAGTATGGCTCGAAAGGATTACTTTCTTCTGGAACATGCTTTCCGTTCAGGGCATGATGGCTGTCAGAAACATCTTTCGCAATAAAGGCCGCACGATATTTGTCTTCCTGGGCATGGTCTTCTCTTTTGCCGTCTTAGGACTAACATGGTCCATGAACGATTTGATTCAAAAGATGATTTTTGACCAGTATGAAATAGTGGAAACCTATGATGTAAAGGTTGTCCTCTCAAGCCCCCTTGAAGAGAAAAAGGTCCTGCGGGAACTCTATCATTTCCCTGGTGTGAAGAAGGTCGAACCCCTAGCCGAGGTACCTGTAACACTAAAAAACAAGTGGCACAAAAAGGACGTGGTCTTGCTGGGCCTCCCTGAAGACAGCAGCCTTTACAATATCCTGGATAAGAACTACAACGAAATTAAGCCTCCAAGAACTGGTTTGCTGCTATCTGAACGCTTGGCAGAGGTCCTGGAGGCAAAAACCGGAACAAGGCTGCAAGCAGAAAGCCCAATGCTGGCATCTGGTGAGGACCGAGAATTGGAAGTAGTGGGTATCATTCCACAGTACCTAGGTATTAACGCCTACATGGAAATCGGCGCGGTACAGGACTTTTTGGGACAGGAAGGCTTGGCAACGTCCCTTATCGTCAGTATCGACAAAGAACATATTCCGCACCTGCAGAAGGAGTACAGGCAAAGTGCGGCTGTTGAAAACATAGATGACAAGGGAGAAAGGCTCGAACAAACAGAAGAAGTGATGGCTTCATTCGGAAGCATGATCTACATTTTTGCCCTCATCGGCATCATTGTTAGCTTTGCAGTTATCTACAACTCCTCACTCATTACCTTGTCAGAACGCGGACATGAGCTTGCATCAATGATGGTTCTGGGCATGACACCGGCTGAAGTAAATTCCGTAATCACCTTTGAACAGTGGTTTATTGCTGTTTTTGCAATGATTGCCGGAGTTCCCGTCTCCAAGCTAATGCTGTTAGGCATGTCACAAGCAACAAGTAACGATGTTTATACCATGCCTACCACGATGACTGGCTCGTCACTTCTTATCGCCGTTTTAGTTACGGCAGGTTCCATTTGGGTGGCTCAGCAGGTTGCGGCCAGGAAAATCAGGAAATTAAGCCTGGTGAAAGTGCTCAAGTCAATAGAATAGACAGAAAGAAAGCAGGTGAGGGGACCGGTGAAAAGGAAATGGAAAATCCTTTTAGGGGCGTTAGTGGTCGTTTTCATTGTCGGATTTACCTGGTATGAAATGACTAAAGGCCTGGAAGCAGAGGTGCTGGAGGTACACAGGGGCACCATCGCCAAGACCTTTCAAGAAGACGGAAAGGTTGTTTCAGAAGTAGAGCGCCCTATTTATGCTGTGTACGGCGGGAAGATTGTGGACATCCTGGTTAAGGAAGGGCAGGGAGTAAAAAAAGGTGAGCTGCTGGTAGTTCTTGACTCAACAGAGCTCGAATATCAACTAGAACAGTCCAGGGCCCAGCTGAAAAGCCTTGAAGGCGAGCAAGTGAAAACCTACCAGGAACCATACGAATCAAGGCTTAGAGCCCAACAACTGCAGGTGGAGCAGGCCCAACGAGACTTGGAAACGGCCAAGACTAACCTTCTCAGAATAAAGGAATTGTATGATGCGGGGGCTGTCAGTACACAAGAATACGAAGCTGCCCAAAAAATGGTTGAAACTGCGGAAAACCACCTGGAGCAGCAAAAAGAAGCCCTGGCATTACTCTACGAGTCCCATGGTCCCACAAGTGGGACGAACCGTTACTACGAAGGAAGAATTGAAGCTCTGAAGGCTCAAATCAGTTCCTTGGAATACAAGCTCAGCAAGAGCAGGATCGTTGCACCCATCGATGGTACTGTTTCCGGCCTAGACATTAAGGAAGGTCAAGTAGTTAGTCCGAGTCAGCTCATGATGACCGTCTTCAAACCAGGCTCCTACCAGGTTGAGGTATATGTCCTTACTGAGGACGTGGCTGAGATTGAACTTGGAATGAAGGTAAAGTTGGTTCAAGACAGGGAAGATGAAGATATCGTATTTGAGGGTACGGTTGAAAACATCGCCCCATCTGCCGTCAAAACAATTTCGCCCTTGGGGTTGGAGGAGCAGCGTGTTAAGGTTACCATCAGACCTGCCGTGCCTGAAGGGCTTCAATTATTCCCTGGATACGAGCTGGAAGTTGAGTTTACAACAGCCAAGAGGGAAAACGAGCTTGTGGTGCCCAAGACAACCTTGTTCCCGTATGAAAATGGTGATGCCTTGTGGGTCGTTCGAAGCGGGAGGGCAAAAATCCAACCTGTTAAGACCGGATTTGAAAACGATCGAGACGTGACTATAGTAGAAGGACTGCAGGAAGGGGACCTGGTCATCGTCAATCCACAGCTGCAGGGGCTCGCTGAAGGGAAGAAGATCATTGTAAAATAGAGGATGAACCCTTTGGAAAAGGTGGAAATACCCTTTGTCAAAAGCCATATGGAAAGTTGATGGTAAAGAGCTACGATCCTGCCGGCAAAAAGTAAGAATGTTAATCCTCTATTCATATCTTAATGCTTCTACAGGGCTCAATCGAGAAGCCTTATTGGCCAGATAAAGACCAAAAGATACTCCTACCAGGAGAGAAAAAGTAAATGCGATCCATATCACTGTAAGGGTTGTTTTTAGGGGCATATTCATAAAATTCGCCAGACCGAGGCTTGAAAGCAAACCCAGAAAGATTCCGATGATTCCACCAATACCACTGATTACCAGGGACTCGATCAAAAACTGAAACAAGATATCTTTCCTCTTGGCACCCAGTGCCTTTCGGATCCCGATCTCCCGGGTCCGCTCCGTTACGGATACAAGCATGATATTCATAATTCCGATGCCGCCGACGAGAAGGGAGATTCCGGCAATCCCGCCCAGCATCACGGTTAGGATCCTGGTGGTTTCCTGGATGGCCTCAAGGACTTGGGTTTGGTCAAAAACCCGGAAACTTTCCTCATCCTCCTCATCCTCCCTGAAGATCTTGGAAAGTTTTGCCGAAATTTCGCTCAATGCCAGTGACACTTCGTTGGGACCCGCAGCCTGGACGTAAATGGTCCTCACCCCCCTGAACCGCATTAACCTTTCGGCAACGGTAATGGGAATTAAGATTTGATTGTCCTTGGAGCCCATCATCGTATTACCCTCAGCCTGTAGTACTCCGATCACTGTGAAGATTTGACCGTTGATTTTGATGTCTTGACCCAGGGGATTTATGAACC
>SESX01000104.1 GCA_004367365.1 Candidatus Acetocimmeria pyornia | reverse complement strand
TGCTGGCCCAACAGCTCAATGTGGATACCGTGGCCAATAACCTGGCCAATATCAATACCACCGGCTTTAAAGCGAGCCGGTTGGAGTTCCAGGACCTCATTTACCAGCACCTTCCCTCCCCTGGATCGGTTCAGGGGGGACAGCCCCCGGCGGCCCTGCTGCAGGTTGGGCACGGAGTCCAGCCGGTGGCTACCCAGCGGCTTTTCAGCCAGGGGAGCCTGGAGCCCACCGACAACCCCCTGGACCTGGCGATACAAGGTCGTGGCTTTTTCCAGGTAGAACTTCCCGGCGGCACCAGGGCCTACACCCGGGACGGCAGCTTCAAGCTGGATGCGGAGGGCAACCTGGTAACTTCAAACGGTTACCGGCTGGTCCTGGAGGACGGTGAGGAGGTTCCACTTGAGGCCGATGCACTAGAGGTAGCTGCAGACGGAACCATTACGGCTGTCGTCAGAGATGACGACGGAGAGGTGACGAGGACAGAGATCGGCCGGATCAACCTGGCCACCTTCATTAACCCAGCTGGTCTACAAGCAATGGGGCAGAATCTTTTCCTGGCCACCCCAGCTTCAGGGGAGCCCGAAACGGCCCGCCCTGGAGAGGGAGGGGTAGGGTACATCCAGCAGGGCTACCTGGAAGCATCGAACGTGAATGTGGTACAGGAGATGGTGGCCCTCATTGTGGCACAACGGGCCTACGAAATGAACTCGAAGGCCATCCAGGCTTCCGATGAGATGATGGGCCTGGCCAATAACCTGCGGCGTTAAACTACAGGCTGTCTTTCTTTCCTTCCCTCACAGGGCTTGGATCTCCTTGCAGGACAGTTAAGGGGGTGAGCCAGATGGCTGTCAATACTCCGGTTCATCTATCCCTGGCCTTCGGGTTTCAAACGTCAATAGGAAACCTGCCCCGTGGTGAGTCCTCTGGGCCCGCGTCAGGCAACCAGGGGGTCACCAGGGCACCGGTCGAAAAGGCCGGGCTGCCACCGGACAAACTGAGGGAATTGTGCAGTGAATTCGAAGCCATTTTCCTTCGCCAGCTCCTCCGCCGGGCCAAACCGTCGGGAGAAGGAGTCTTGAATGAGGGTTTAGCAGGGGACGTTTTCTACGACCTCTACTTCGGGCACCTGGCCCGACAGGCGGCCGAGGCCGGAGGGTTCGGGCTCACCGAGGTAGTCTACGAACAGCTCCGGTTCATGAGAGATTAGCGCCTCCGGTACGCCTCCTGTACACCTGGTTTTAGTTGGATAGAACCACCCCCTGGTGACCCCGGGGAGGCCCATTGGTCTCACCCGGGGTTTCTCTTTTGCCGGGTGATTGCCTACAGCCACTTAACATGATATATTGGAAAACAGTGGAGGTGAGAAGATGGTGCTTGATACACGGCAGATCATGGAGATCATCCCCCACCGTCCCCCATTTCTCTTGGTGGACAAGATAACCGAGTTGAGGGCAGGGGAATTTGCCCGGGGCGTCAAGAACGTCACTATGAATGAACCATTCTTCATGGGACATTTTCCAGGGCAACCAGTGATGCCCGGTGTCTTGATTGTGGAAGCCATTGCCCAGGTTGGTGCGGTGGGTGTCCTCTCGGCTCAAGAGCACCGGGGTAAACTAGCCTATTTTGCTGGCCTGGACCGGGTTCGGTTCCGCGGTCCAGTTAAGCCGGGTGATACCCTGACCCTGGAGGTGGAACTGGTCAAGATGCGCGGGAGTGTTGGGAAAGGGAAGGGCCGGGCCTTGGTGGGGGAAAGGGTGGTCGTTGAAGGGGAGCTAACCTTTGCCCTGGTTCTGCAGGAAGAACAGGATTAAGGTCGGTCAAAGGAGTAGAGCCAGCTCTGTTCTTCGGGCATAGTCGTCCATGCCGCCACAGGCGGCGGGACCAGGGAAGGGTGACAATTGGAGCCGGTATGCCGCAGAAGCTGCACGCCAGGATTGCTCCGGAACGAGACCGGTTATACCGCAGCCCCGCAGGGGCGAGGGATAAATTAGACATAATTTGACACCCCGTTCACGCCGTGGTACGATAAAGGTGCCGCTAATTTCATAGGGAACTCTCTTATCGAGAGAGGTTAAGGGACCCGGCCCGATGACACCTCGGCAACCTGCCGGCCTGTACCCGGTAAGGGTGTAAAAGCGGCAAGGTGCCAAACCCGGCAGAATCCAATTCTGAGGGATGAGAGTAAGGTTTTGACCCCTTCAAAATTGGAGGGGTTTTCTGTATCATTCGGCTGGGTCGGGTGTTGCCTGCCGAAGGTTATAGTTTGAGGCCTGGTTGGTCAGGCCAGGCCAAGGCGGCGGTGAATCCGGCCCGGAGAAAGGGGAGTCATTGGTGAAAAAAGCCAGAGAGGCAGAAGGCAGAAGCTACCTGTTTACCTCTGAGTCTGTAACGGAAGGTCACCCGGATAAACTCGCGGACCAAATCTCGGACGCTGTTCTTGATGCCATTTATGAGCTTGATCCAGAAGCCCGCGTGGCCTGTGAAACCTTCGTCACCACCGGCCTGGTTCTGGTCGGGGGTGAGATTACCACCGACTGTTACGTTGACATTCCAGGGGTGGTGCGGCGGGTGGTGAAGGATGTTGGGTATACCCGGGCCAAGTATGGGTTTGACGGGGATACCTGTGCCGTGATTACCTCCATTGACGAGCAGTCACCTGATATTGCGCGTGGTGTTGATCAAGCCCTGGAAGCCAGGGAAGGGCAGGGGGCTGAAGAGGAGGCCATTGGGGCCGGGGACCAGGGAATGATGTTCGGTTTTGCCTGCACTGATACCCCCGAACTGATGCCACTACCCATTGCTTTAGCCCACCAGCTTGCCAGGAGGCTGGCCGAAGTGCGTAAAAACGGTGAAATTCCGTACCTCCGGCCGGACGGGAAAACCCAGGTTACCGTGGAATACGAGGATGACCGCCCGGTGTCGGTGGATGCTGTGGTTGTTTCGGCCCAACACCACCCCGATGTTTCCCTGGAAACCATACGGGCAGACATTGTGGAAAGGGTGATCAAGCCGGTTATCCCAGAAGGGTTGCTAAAGGAGAACACCAGGTTCTTCGTCAACCCCACGGGACGCTTTGTGATCGGTGGCCCGCAGGGTGATACGGGTCTTACCGGCAGGAAAATCATCACGGATACCTACGGGGGTTTTGCGCGCCATGGTGGAGGCGCCTTTTCCGGGAAGGACCCCACCAAGGTGGACCGTTCTGCAGGGTATGCTGCCCGTTGGGTGGCCAAGAACCTGGTGGCGGCAGGGTTAGCCGAAAAGTGTGAGGTGCAGGTTGCCTACGCCATTGGAGTGGCCAACCCGGTTTCTGTAAGTGTAGACACCTTTGGAACTGGGATCCTGGATGATGAGGAAATAGTCAAACTGGTCCGGAAGCACTTCGACTTGCGGCCGTCTGCCATCATCCGGGAACTGGACTTGAGAAGGCCTATCTACCTACCGACGGCTGCCTATGGGCATTTTGGACGAACCGATATCGACCTTCCTTGGGAGAGAACCGGCAAGGCGGCTGCCCTCCGGAAAGATGCCGGCCTGGATGCTTCGGAAGACGAAACCGTTTCGTCGGAGGCAGCGGTGGGGTTGAGCCAGAAGTAACGGTGATTCTAGGCTGAACAAGCACGCTGACTGGGCCAGGGGCATATGATATCCTACGCCCCAACCCTGGATAGGGAAGGGAGGGAGTGGGATTGGACCTCTGGCCCAACGTTTTACTGGTGGCCCTGGCCCTTTACGGTGCTGCTTGTCTTGGGTTGGTCTTGGCCCGGTGGCTTGCCTCCTCTGGTGGGGGTTCAAACAGGCCTTTCCTGAGTTTCCTGGTCCTGGTGGAAAACAAGCAGGCTGTCATTGAGGGTTTCTTGAGGGGCCTGCTTGCTAGCCTCAACCGGCAGTGGGATACCGGTCAATACGAGGTGGTGGTAGTCGACAACGGCTCCACCGATGACACACCATTGATCATCGAGCGGCTCGCCAGGAGGCACCCTGTATTGAGGACTGTCCAGGTGCGGAGAAGCCAGAGGGTACAGGAATCAGCCCTTGAAGTGGGCTTGTTTCTCAGCCGGAGTTCAACCATGGTCCTGATGGATATCAGGCAGGCAGCTGAGGTTCGGCACGTCCTGGCTGCGGTGGAGGCCATCATCAGCGGCACGAAAAGGCGCCCTGGCCTCCGGCGCCCCGGGGGCGCAGGTGGACGGGGGCCTGACGAGATAAGGCCGGGAAGTAATAACCCCAATGAAGCCGGTTACGACGCCCAGCACCAGAACTAGGAGGAGGGGGATGCTTGCGGCGACAACCCCAAGTTCAGAACTCGGCCGGGATCCCCAATGTTTAAACAGGACTTTAGGGTGTGATGGCGAAAATTTACAGAAGCTGTGTGGATCACGGCCGTGACCTGTGTTTAGGGGGAGATTTACTAGATAGGCGGAGGATGAAGACATCGGCTTCCGGAGGGTGAGGTATGGCCCAAGAAGGGAGAATGGTAACGAAGAACGAGACAAGGGCCCCAGAGGTGCCCCAAGGTTGTGAGGTTCTCCGGGGCAGTGTAACCAGGATCAATTATTCCAATGACCAGACCGGGTACACGGTAGCCTCCATCTCCCTCGCCGGCGGAGGGCAGTGCACCGTCGTCGGAACCCTTCCGGGCCTGGTACCTGGTGAAGAGGTCTACCTGGAGGGGAATTGGGTAACCCACCACCGCTACGGAAAGCAGTTCAAGGTGGAACAGTTCAGGGTAGTAATGCCTGTCACGAGGGAAGGTATCAAGCGCTACCTGGGTTCCGGGCTGATCAAGGGTATTGGGCCGGCCACTGCCGAGAGAATCGTGCGTGTTTTTGGGACTGACGCCCTCCGGGTCATCGAGGACGAGCCGGAACGGCTTCAAGAGATCGACGGTATTGGTCCTCGGAAGTTGGCGATGATCACTCAAGCCTGGGAGAAACAGAAGGCCATCAGAGAGGTGATGGTTTTCCTGCAGGGTGCCGGGATCAGTACTTCCATGGCCACCAAGATCTACAGGCACTTCGGGGCTGCGGCCATTGGGGTCGTCAAGAACGAACCCTACCGCCTGGCCAAGGAGATTTTCGGTATCGGTTTTACTACTGCTGACCGTATTGCCGCCCAGATGGGTATTGACCGTGACTCTCCCTGCCGGGTGGAGGCAGGGTTACTGCACGTTTTGGGCAGAGCCCTGGAGGAAGGGCACCTTTACCTTCCCGAGCCTGTACTCACCGAGAGGGCCCTGGAACTCCTTGATGTGGACCCTCCCCTGGTAGGACAAGCCCTCGAGGCCCTGGTCAAGGAAGGAGAGGTGGTAATGGAGGAGCGTGAAGGGGAAAAGGGGGTGTACCTGGCCCCCTTCTACGCGGCGGAGGTGGCCGTGGCGCGGAGATTACGCCGGCTGCAAACAGAGCGCCCCGGCAGCCTGGCGGCCGGAGCGGCTGCCGAGCCGCGCCCCAGAACCGGCTCTGTCTTTGACCGGGAAGTTGGGGAGGTAACCCTGGCCCCTGAACAGGCGGAAGCCGTCAGGGCTGCCCTCAGGGAAAGGGTGCTGGTTATCACCGGGGGGCCAGGGACCGGGAAGACCACGACCATTAAGGCCGTGATCCAAGCCGTGGAGGCCTCCGGTAGAACTGTTCTCCTGGCGGCGCCTACCGGTCGGGCAGCCAAGAGACTGAGCCAGGTCACGGGGCGTCCAGCCAAGACCGTTCACCGCCTCCTGGAGATGAGACCCGGTCAGCCCTTTGACGAGGAAAGGGTCAGGATTGAAGCGGACATGTTGATCGTCGACGAGGTCTCCATGGTCGACCTGATCCTGATGAACAATCTCCTCAAGGCGGTTCGCCCACCGACCCATCTGCTTCTAGTGGGTGATGTGGACCAGCTGCCGTCTGTAGGGGCGGGTAATGTTCTAAGGGACATCATTGACTCCGGGGCAGTCCCGGTAGTCCGGTTGGCCCGGATCTTCCGCCAGGAGGAAGCGAGCTGGATCGTCAAGAATGCCCACCGCATCAACCGTGGCGATCCGCCTTTATGGGGGAAAGAACAGCGCGATTTCTTCTATTTCAAGGCCGAAAGGCCCGAAGAATGTTCGGACTGGATCGTGGACCTGGTATGCCGGCGGATCCCAGCCAACTTCCCCTACCAACCACGTGAGATCCAGGTCTTGAGCCCAATGCACCGGGGCAGTGCCGGAGTCGGGGAATTGAACCGGCGCCTCCAGGAGGCCCTGAACCCTGCGGGAAGCAAACCAGAGGTAGCACAGGGATCCTGGGTTTTCCGGGAGGGGGACCGGGTGATTCAGGTGGTGAACGACTACAATCTCAAGTGGCGGCGGGTGATACCGGGGCCGGTGGAGGAGCGGGAAGGTTACGGGGTTTTTAACGGGGACATCGGGGAAATTGCCCGGATCGACTTGGAAGAGGAAACGGTTACGGTAATCTTTGACCAGGAAAGAGAGGTTTTCTACCCCTTTGAACAGCTTGATGAACTGACCCTGGCCTACGCGATAACTGTACATAAGAGCCAGGGCAGCGAGTTTCCCGTGGTTCTCTTTCCCCTGGTCTGGGGCCCGCCCATGCTTCTGGCCCGGAACCTCTTTTACACGGCGGTAACCCGGGCTAAAGAAATGGTGATCCTGGTTGGGGACCGGCGGCCGATGTGGGCGATGTTGAGGAATGATTCGGTGGCCCAGCGGTATTCCCGGCTCAAGGACCGGTTGGGGGAGTCTTAAGTGGGGCACCCTGGCGACTGGCCGCTGCGTTTTTCAGAACTTGTAGAAGGGTTTTTGAACCTTGTTTTCCCTGCCCGGACGGCCTGCTACGGGTGCGGCCGGCCGCTGGGTGAACCTGGTTTTCTCTGTCGTGGGTGCTACCGGGAGATGCGCCGGCCCTTCAGCAGGGTATGCAGCCGTTGCGGCAAACCCTTTCTGCAGGCCGGCCTTTGCGGCGAATGCCGGGAAGAGCCCCGTTATTTTGAGCTTTCACGGTCCCTTGGGCTCTACCGCGGGGTCCTCAAGAAATGCCTTTACCGCTTGAAATACGGGGGGCAGGAATTCCTGGGGAAACCCCTGGGGGAGATGATGGGGGGCCTGGTCTTGGAAGGGGTGTTAGGGGAGAGGAGGATTGACGTTGTGGTGCCTGTACCCCTGCACCGGCAGCGGAGGCGGCAACGGGGTTTCAACCAAGCGGAGGTCCTGGCCCGAGCAGTGGCCAACCGGGTCGAAGCCTACCTGAGCACCCACTGGCTGGTGAGGGAGAAAACCACCCCACCCCTGAGCCAGGCCAGCCGTGGAGAGCGGAGGGTGCTTCTGGCCGGTGCCTTCAGGTTGGCAGAGGGTGTTCACAGAGAGGTTCTTGGGAAAAGGGTTCTGCTCGTGGATGATATCTTTACCACGGGTGCCACCCTGAACGAATGTGCCCGGGTTCTCCTTGGAGGTGGGGCCGCGCAGGTATTCGGCCTCACTGCAGCCATTGGCGCCCAGGATGGGGACCAAAACCATCTTTCAACACCGGAGAAGTAAGTTGACAAACCCGGTTTTCACTGGTTCGGGTGGCTCGATGCCAGAACCTTGAATGCTCCGGCAGTAAAAAGGGCCGGTGGAGGAGCGACCAAGGCGAGAGAAGAGTAGGGGGTGTTCGAGCTGAGCCTTAGAAACTGCGCCAGGTGCGGCAAGGTTTTTGCTTCAACCGGCGGCGGACTCTGTCCGGATTGTTCGGCCGAGGAGGAGAAGGATTTCGTCGAGGTCCGGGATTACCTGCGCGGCAATCCCAGGGCCACGGTGGCCGAAATCCACGAAGAAACAGGGGTCCGGGAGGAACTGATCCTCAAGTTCATCCGCGAAGGAAGGCTGGTTTCACTGCGAGCGGAGAATTTAGAGATTCCCTGTGTTGTCTGTGGTGCCCTTATTACCAAGGGGCGTGTTTGTGCCCAGTGTTCTGAGTCCATATCCGGTACCGTGCAACAGCTTAGGGATGAGGGGACCGGGTCTGGAACGAGGCGCGGCCCGAGAATGTACACGGAGGACTACCTAAAAAGAAAAAAGAGGACAAATTAGGTTAAAAACCGGGCTCCATCGGGAGAGAGGTGGTCTGAAGGTGTTTTTTGGCTGCAGGTTGGGCCTGATGCCCCTTAAGAAAGGGTTCCTATTTACCGATTCTGCCTATGAGAATTCTGACTGCACAATGGGGTTTCAAGAGGCACGCAGGTTTAAGGTGAAAACCCCTTGTGCGTTGAGCATGACGCCGTAAAGGAAGGCCGGCGCCGCAGGGACATTTTCGTACATAGTGGTCCATGCCGCCACCCTGGGGCGGCACCACGAAGGATGAAAATTGGACCCGGTATTCAGCGGCCTGTTGACCGGGTAGGATCATGAGTTGCACGCCCCGGGTGCTCCAGGACGAGACCGGTTATGCCGCAGCCCCGAAGGGGCGAGGAACAAAAAGGCGCGTGGAGGAGCACCCCGGGCGAGGCAGATGGTGGCATTTTCGTAGAAGTTATCCAGGGGGTGGGCAAGGCGCATGAAGGTCCATCTTGACCAGGTACAGAACGCGTTGAGAACTTATGCCCGGCAGGTACAAAAGGAAAAGGTTGAGGCTGTCCGGAAGAAGACTGGTGAGACCGGTCCGACCCAGAGCCGGAAGAAGGACGAGGTTTCACTCTCGGCCAGGGCCGTGGAGGTCAGGGAATTACAGAAGGTGTTGGAGCGCCTGCCGGATGTTCGGGCCGAAAGGGTTGAAACCCTCAAAAAAGCCGTTGCCGAGGGTAAGTACCACGTTGACGAAGGGAAAGTGGCAGAGAAAATGCTGGCCCGGGAACTGGTTGACAGGGTGCAGTAAATTGACCGGGACGCGGAGCACCGGGGGGTGAGACTATGCTTGAAAGGACCCTTGAAGAACTGGCCGGTGTCTTGGAGAGGCAGGCCGATGTCTACGATGCCCTTGCTGTTCTAGGCGAAAAGAAAAAGGGTATTCTGGTTGAAGG
>SESX01000103.1 GCA_004367365.1 Candidatus Acetocimmeria pyornia | reverse complement strand
GCGGGGGGCGGGGCCGGTGAGGCTCCCTTTGCGGCTTGGACGATGAGTATCAGCGGGAAGACCGTCTTCGATGCTGTTGAGAAGACCCGGGAATTCTCCCCCCGCAGGGTTTTCTTCAGCCACACGCGGGCCGTGATCATCGGGGAAGACCTGGCCCGGGAGGGGATTGGTCCGGTTCTAGACTTCATCAGCCGTGAACCAGAGCTCCGGCGCACGATCTGGGTCCTGGTGGCCAAGGGGAGTGCCTCGGAGGTCTTGACGGCCCGGATGCACCTGGAGAGGCTTCCCGGGGAGGGTATCTCCAGCATCATGGACCAGGTTCAAAGGGCCTGCACGGCCCCTGTTGTACGCTTTTCTGATTTTCTCCAGTGCCTAATCAGCCCCACCACCCAGGCTATAGCCCCTGTCATTGATTTCAAAAGCGAATGGGAGCGGGAGGGTCGGGTTGGGGCAGACGGTGGGACTGGGGGTACGGGATCCCCTGGCTCCGGTGGCCAGGATTCGCAACCCCCGGTTGACGTGCGCGTCACGGGGGCTGCTGCCTTTCGTGGAGACCGGCTGGCCGGGTGGTTCAGCCCCCACGAGGCCCGCGGGATTCTCTGGGTCCAGGGAAAGGTCCGCGGGGGCGTTCTTACGACCAGTTTTCCAGCTGCCGGCGTTCAGGCTGGAGGTGGTCAGTCGGGGGATAGTGCAGCTGGACAGAATACAATCACCTTTAGAATCATCCGGGCGCGGAGCCAGGTGAAAGCTGAACTCGAAAAGGGTAAACCCGTGATCACCGTCCGGGTGGATGAAGAAGGGTGTATCTGTGAGGTCACCACTTCGGAGAATGTCGTGACCTTTGACCTGATTCCCCGCCTTGAGAAATTGAAGGCCCGGGCCATTGAGAACGAGATGCGGAGGGCCATTGACAAGGCCCAGCGTTTGGGGGTTGATGTTTTTGGCTTCGGGGAAGCTGTCTTTCGGGCTTTCCCACGGGAATGGGAAAAGGGGCTGAAAAAAGACTGGCCCCGCCTTTTTCCGAAACTCGAGGTAAAACTGGCTGTGGACGCCAAGATCCGCCGCACCGGGATGCAGGCAGTTCCCGTACCCAGCCAGATCATGAAGGAAAAGGTCAGGTGAAGTTTTGTGGTTCTGGGTATCGTGGTGTTGTTCCTGGTCTTAGTCTTCTACCAGGTTCCCGGAATGATCCGCCGCGGCCTCTGGGGGGAGCTGGCTGCCTACGCTTTTTTTTGGGTCTTGGGACTGACGGTGGCGGTGGCCATGGCCCTGGGGATGAAAGTCCCCAACCCCACCCACGGCATCGAGTTTGTCTACCGGCCCCTCGCGTCGGTTCTCGAGGGCTTTTTGAAGAAGCCTTGAACTGTGGATATTCTCCCCTTCGGTTCCTGAAACTGTCTGCTTTCTTGCTCTCATGCTCTCAACCTGAGTCTTTTCTTAGCGCTGGCGGCATCAGGATTTGTCCCGAAAGGGCTTTCTGCCGGAGGTTGGCCGGTGGTTGCGATCCCCGGGGTTAGTAGGGTTTTGACCTGGGGATTTAAAAAAGGCCAGCACCGGGAACAATAGCTTAACAGGGGGTGTCGTGGGTGGGTGTTTCCAGGCGCATGCGGGAACAGATCCGGGAAGTTGTGGACCAACAGGTGCGGGAGGTTCTGAGAGAGGAGCTTTCGCAGTGGCAGTTGAACACCCTGACGGCCCTGCAGATGCAGCAGGCCCAACTCCTCGGACAGCAGGGGCTGCAGGCTGCACCAGGACCTGATGGACAGGGGGAAAAACCACCCCCTGATTTCCGCCGCCTTCTTCAAGGGACGCGCGGGGAAGGGCAGGGTGCCGAGCGGGAGGAACGGTCAGAGCCGGCAGTGCCCGGGGGAGAGGGTGCAGGCGACCGGGGTGGGAGGGAGGAAAGGTCCGAGGGAGCCGGTGCAGGTGGTGACGGGAGTCGAGGCCAAACCCGTCCCGCTGTCGGTATGGATGGAGCGGTTCAGCCCCAGGGACCGGTGACAGGCCAGGGTGGTACGGTGGCCCATGTCTCCGGCTCGCCAGGTGCTGGCCTGCCGGTGGGAGGTGCTGGTCAGCAGCCCGGCGCAACTGTGACCACGGTTGGGGCCAGTCCGGTTCAAACCCTGGGGGGTGGTGTGAATATGCCCGGGGCAGCGGGCGGGGCCACCGCCGGGACCGGAAGCAATACCGAGGAAATAGCCCAGGTTCTGGGCCAGGCCCAGATGCAGCTTACCCAAGAGTTGGAAACAAACCTGAGGAAGCTAAAGGAGGTCATTAACGAGAGCCAGCAGATCGCCAGGAAGCTGGAAATGATCCTGGGTAAAGACCCTGAGCAAAAGGGTAACGGGAAAAGTAACCAGTAGTCCGTCTGGGAAGAAGGAAGGGGTGGCCAGGGTGGCGGAAGAGGACCTCCAGGTAAGCCTGAAGAAGAACCTGGAAGATAACTTGAAACCCATCCAGGAAGAACTTGGGGTTGGGGTCAGTTTTGACGTCCTGGTACGGCGCTTCAAGCTGGGCCGTAAAGACGCGGCCCTGGTTTTCATTGACGGGTTTGTCAAGGATGATATCATCCAGCGCCTGCTGCAGTTTTTGATGACCCTGGAGGGTAGGGAGATCGGCCCGAATATCGTGGAAAAGCTCCTCAACCGGTACATTACTTACCTGGAAGTAAACCGGGCCGATACCCTGAAACAGGTTATCGACGAGGTACTGGCAGGGCCCCTGGCCCTGCTCGTGGACGGTGCCAGCGAAGCTGTGATCATTGATGCCCGTACCTACCCGGCCCGGGGACCGGATGAGCCGGACCTGGAGCGGGTGTCTCGGGGTTCGCGGGACGGTTTTGTTGAGACGATTGTTTTCAACACGGCCCTGGTCCGGCGTCGCGTGCGGGACCCGAGCTTACGCATTGAACTCAAGCAGGTGGGGCGTCGTTCCAAAACAGATGTTGCCGTGGTCTACCTCAAGGATATCGCTAACCCGGAGCTTGTGGAAGAGGTCAAGACCAGAATCAAAAAGGTTGACGTGGACGGTCTTCCCATGGCGGAAAAGAGCCTGGAGGAGTACATCCTGGAACAGAAAAAGTGGTGGAACCCCTTTCCCACTGTCCGGTATACAGAACGTCCTGACGTGGTGGCCGTCCATCTCTTTGAAGGCCACGTGGCGGTGATTGTTGACACTTCACCCAGTGTCATGCTCCTTCCTGCCACCTTGTTCCACTTTATCCAGCACGCGGAAGAATACCGGCAAGATGTTCTGGTGGGCACTTTCTTGCGGTTGATCCGAACCTTGGGGGTGTTGTTTTCTTGGCTTTTGTCTCCTTTGTGGCTGCTTTTTGCCCTCCATCCGGAGCTCTTGCCACCGGCCCTGAAATTCATCGGACCAGAGCAGGTCGGGGAGGTTGGCCTTGGGGTCCAGTTTATCCTGGCCGAAGTTTCCCTGACTATCTTCCGCATGGCCCTGGTCCACACGCCGAATGCCCTTTCCACCTCCCTGGGTATTATCGGTGCGATCCTCTTGGGTGAGATGGCCGTTAAGGTAGGGCTTTTCAACCCGGAAACAGTGATGTACGTGGCCGTGGCTGCCATCGGCACCTTTGCCACCCCGAGCATGGAACTGGGTATGGCCCTGCGTCTATTCCGGTTTTTGGGTGTCGTCGGGGTGGCCCTGGCCGGGCTGACCGGATTCATCGTCGTCTACGGGGTGAGCGTGATCCTGCTGTTGGTGACCAGGTCCTTTAACGTCCCCTACCTTTGGCCCCTTGTACCATTGAATGCCAAGGCCCTGGCGGGCGTGATCTTCCGTGGTCCGGTCCCCGAAAGGAGGCGCAGGCCGGCGGCCCTGCGTCCCCGGGACCCGGACCCACACCAGTAAAGGTGCAACTTCATGCCCCTTGAGTAACCCCCGGGGTGCGGTTCAGAGGGTGCTGGTTGTCCAGGCCCTGGTTTCGGTTCGTGCCCAAAAAGTGGGTGGTGCTTTCAGGGCGGTGGCCGGGCCGTACCAGGGACCTGGTTAGAAAATTGTCGAAAGCTTTCAAGGGAAGGACATTTTTGGTAAAATAACTTTATAATGGTGTAGGTGAACGGAGGCATGGGTTTGAGAATAGGGATACCAGAGGCCCTTTATTATCACGATTACTATCCCCTCTGGGAGGGATTTTACCGTGCCCTAGGCGCGGAGGTGGTAACCTCTGGACCAACCAACAAAACTGTCATCAATTTCGGGGTGGAGAGTGCGGTAGACGATACCTGTCTTCCAGTCAAGGTTTTTTTCGGGCACACCCGGCTTCTGGCACCAAGGGTCGATTACCTTTTCTGTCCCCGGCTGGTGAGTGTTGAAGATGGGGCCTACACGTGCCCCAAGATCCTCGGTTTGCCCGACATGGTGGAGCAGGGTCTCCCAAACCTCCCACCACTGATTAACACCTCTTTTGACTTCAGGGAGGGGCGGGTCCGGCTCTGGGCGGCCATCCGTGAAGCTGCCAAGCCTTTGACCCGAAATCCATGGCGGGTGCAGCGCGCCTGGAAGACGGGGTTATCCCGGCTCCGGGTTTACCGTGAACTGCTCACCCAGGGTAAGACACCAGAGGAGGCCCGCCAGGAGTGCCTGGCCGGTGCCAGGCTTACGCGCCGGGGCGGGTCGAAAGGTACCGGCCGGTCCGGGCTGTGCATTGGCATCCTGGGGCACTCGTACAGTATCTACGACAGGTACATTAACCACGACCTGACCCGCCGGGTCGAGGGGTTCGGAGGAAAGGTGATCACCATCGATATGGTGCCTCCGGAAATACTGCACCAGGAGGCGGTCAGGGAGGAAAAACCCCTGTTTTGGAGTGCGGGGAGGAAGAACATGGCCATGGCCAAGTACCTGGTTTCCAACCACCAGGTGGATGGTATCATTCAACTGGCTTCCTTTGGGTGTGGACCTGACTCCATGGTGGCCGAGGTGGTTGAGCGGAGGGTACGGCGGAACGGGCGGGTTCCCTTCATGCTCCTGAACCTGGACGAGCACTCCGGGGAGGCCGGGCTCGTTACGCGACTTGAGGCTTTCATGGACATGGTCCGAAGGAGGCGGGTAGGTTGAAGGTAACCTTTCCCCACATGGGCAATCTCCACATACCGGTCGCGACCCTCCTCCGGGACCTCAGCCTTGAGGTGGTGGTACCGCCCCCGACGAACCAGAGGTCTTTGAGCCTGGGAGTTCGCCACAGTCCGGAATCTGCCTGCTTCCCCTTCAAACTCAACATCGGCAACTTTATCGAGGCCCACGAAAAAGGGGCCGACACGATCTTGATGGCCGGGGGTGTTGGACCGTGCCGGCTCGGTTACTACGCCCAGGTTCAGAAGGAAATCTTACGGGACCTCGGATATGATTTTGAATACATCATCCTGGAACCGCCCCGAGGCCATATAGGTGAACTGTGGGAGAAGATCCGGCGTTTGAACGGGGGCGTCACTGTGAAGCAGGTCATTGGGGCCCTGCGCTTGGCCTGGGAAAAGGTTCTGGCCCTCGATGCCGTTGAAAAGGCTCTCCACCACTTAAGACCCCGGGTAGTGTTTCCCGACCAGGCCACTGCCGTCTACCGGCGCTCCCTGGAAGCCCTGGACAAGGCGTCAGGGATCGCCCGCATCAGGGCCATTAAGGTCCATACCCTGGATGAGCTCGAGTCGCTTCCCCGCCGTGGAGGACCCAAACCCCTGCGGGTGGCCCTGGTGGGAGAAATCTACACTGTTTTGGAGCCTTTCGCAAACCTGAGCATTGAAGAGCGGTTGGGGAAAATGGGGGTTGAGGTGTGCCGGGCCCTTTTTCTGGGTGACTGGATCCGGTCCAATCTCCTGCTGGATGCTCTGCGCCTCAAGGGAGGTATGGATGTTAAGGAGGCAGCCAAACCCTACCTCAACCGCTTTGTGGGCGGGGAGGGGCAGGAATCGGTGGGTTATGCCGTCTTATCGGCCCGCCGTGGGTATGATGGTGTCTTACATATCGCCCCTTTCACCTGCATGCCGGAGATTGTGGCCGAGAGTATCCTGCCTGCGGTCAGCAGGGATTACAATATCCCGTCCATGACCCTGATGCTGGACGAACACTCCGCGGAAACAGGCATCATCACCCGCCTGGAGGCTTTCGTGGACCTTTTGGCGCGCCGCCGTGGGCAGAGAAAGGAGATGGAGCAGCTTGAACGGATACCTGGGGATTGACGTCGGCTCGGTGAGTACCAATGTGGTGGTGATCAACGATGCCCACGAGGTGCTCACCTCCCTTTACCTCCGCACTGGGGGACAACCCATCAGGGTTGTGCAGGAAGCCATCAGGCAACTGAAGGAACAACTTTCGCCTGACCTGGAGATTGCCGGTGTTGGAACCACGGGGAGCGGGAGGGAGCTCACCGGGGTCATGGTGGGGGCGGACGTGGTCAAGAACGAGATCACGGCCCATGCCGTGGCTGCACAGCACTTTGTCCCCGAGGTTCAAACGGTTCTTGAAATCGGGGGTCAGGACTCAAAAATTGTCATTCTCCGGGACGGCATTGTGGTTGATTTTGCCATGAACAGTGTCTGCGCTGCCGGAACGGGGTCGTTTCTTGACCGGCAGGCTGCACGGCTGGGTGTGGCCATCGAGGAATTTGGAAGAATGGCCCTCCGTTCTAAAAACCCTGTGCGCATTGCCGGCCGGTGTGCTGTTTTTGCCGAGTCAGACATGATCCACAAGCAGCAGATGGGGCATACCATGGAGGATATTATACGGGGTCTGTGCCAGGCACTGGTTAGGAACTACCTGAATAACGTGGGAAAAGGGAAGGAAATCCTGGCCCCGGTGGTCTTCCAGGGCGGAGTAGCGGCTAACATCGGGATCGTGAAAGCCTTTGAAGAGGCTCTGGGTACCAAAGTTGTCGTGCCCCGTTATTATCACGTGATGGGGGCCATCGGCGCGGCGATGCTGGCCCGGGAAAAGATCCTGGCCGGTGCTGAGGAAACCCGGTTCCGGGGATTCGGGGTCAGCGAGGTTGATTACCGGACTGGAAGTTTTGAGTGCCGCGGTTGTCCCAACTGCTGTGAAATCATTGAGTTTTACATGGATGGCAGCCTGGCTGCACGCTGGGGAGGACGGTGTGAAAAGTGGCAGCGTGTCCAACAGGAGGCAGCCGAGAGGGCTTAGGCTCCCGGAAGATGTGAATGGGGTAGGGGCCGTTTTGGCCCTTGACACCTTTTTTCCCCTGTGTTATTATGTCAGCAAAGTTGTAGGCCGGTGGATGTTGAGACAAAACAGAAAATGGTTCAGGATACCTCATCTCTTCATTCAAGGGGTGGGGTAGAGGCGCGGGTGGTCATGAATACTTCCGTCGAGAAGGGCATCGATGAACCGGGAGGAAAGGGGCCCCCGCCGAAGTCCCGGAGACGGCCGCGTGCCGGGGCTGGGGTTGTGCCGAAGAGGTACAACACTGTCACCGGGTATTTTTCCCCTTGGGTATCCGGTGGTGCGCTATCTCACGGTGAAGGGAGAGGGGGGTGTAGGTTTTAGAACCGGCACTCGTCTGCCGGGTTTTTGTTTTTTAAAATACCACTCACTCAAACTACATTCTCAACGGAGGGAAGAAAGTGGTCCTGGACGGGACAAAGACCATTAACAGCGAGGGACACCTGGAAATTGGCGGTTGTGACACGGTAAAGCTGGCCGAGCAGTTTGGTACACCCCTTTATGTTTTTGATGAGGCTGTGATCAGGAGGAACGCCCGAGCTTTGCGCGAGAGCTTTGCAGCCCACCTTCCCCGGAGTGAGGTTATTTACGCCGGCAAGAGTTTCCTGACGACCGCGATGTGCAAGATCGTGGAACAGGAGGGCCTGGGACTGGATGTGGTCTCGGGTGGTGAGCTCTACACGGCACTCAAAGCCGGGTTTCCACCTGAGAGGGTTTATTTTCACGGTAACAACAAGTCTGAGGATGAGATCCGCCTGGCTCTGAAGGCCGGGGTGGGACGCCTTGTGGTGGATAATTTCCTGGAGCTCGAAATGCTCCGCGAGGCAGCCCGTTCCCTTAAGACCAGGGCCAGGGTGTTGCTCCGCATTACTCCGGGTATCGAGGCCCACACCCATGATTACGTTAGGACCGGACAGATAGATAGCAAGTTTGGTTTTACCCTGTCCAACGGCCAGGCCCTTGCGGCTGTCCGGCAGGCAGCGGCAGCCCCGGAGCTGCACCTTATGGGACTTCACTGCCACATTGGCTCCCAGATCTTTGAGGTCGAGCCCTTTGCAGTTGCTGCCAGGGTTATGATCGGCTTCATGGGGGAAGTCAAGGAGGAAGCCGGAAAGATTCTTCGCGAGTTAGACCTGGGTGGAGGATTTGGAATTACCTATACCCACGGAGACAGGCCACCAGAACTTTCCAGGTACGCGGCAGCCATTGCGCGGGCAGTTACGGAAGCCTGCCAGGAGACGGGTCTCCCGGTGCCCAAGATCATGGTTGAACCCGGCCGCTCTATTACAGGTCCGGCTGGGACCACCCTGTACACCATTGGTTCCATCAAAGAGATTCCGGGTGTTCGTACCTACCTGGCTGTTGACGGGGGCATGGGGGATAACCCCAGGACAGCCCTCTACGGGGCCAAGTACGAGGCCGTGGTGGCCAACAAGGCTGACCTTGAACCGGACCGGGTGGTTTCCGTGGCCGGGAAGTGCTGTGAGTCCGGTGACATGCTCATCTGGGATGTTTGCCTGGCCGACCCGAGACCAGGGGATATCCTGGCCGTTTTCTGCACCGGTGCCTACAACTACTCCATGGCCAGCAATTACAACCGCCTCCCGCGCCCAGCAGCCGTTCTGGTGAATGAGGGAGAGGCTGACCTCATCCTTGAGCGGGAGTCCTACGAGGACCTGGTCAGCCACGACCGAATTCCAGGGCGGCTTCAGGGTGAAGAATCCAAGGCGGAAAGGGCGGTCCTGTAGAGGTTTCGTGCAGCTTGTTTGTTTATCTGACCTTTTTGGGGGGCGGCTCGCAGCCGTCCTTTTTCGTTCGCCCAGCATGTCTGCTGAGCCGATGAGCTGAAAGAAGCTCTGTCGCCTAACCA
>SESX01000102.1 GCA_004367365.1 Candidatus Acetocimmeria pyornia | reverse complement strand
ATGATGCTAACCGGGCTCTCATGGGGTCCAACATGCAGCGTCAAGCGGTACCACTCCTGCGGCCGGAGGCACCCCTGGTAGGAACGGGCATGGAGTACAAGGCAGCCGAAGACTCGGGAGTGGTTTTGAAAGCCCGAAGGGCTGGGATGGTCGAAAAGGTTAGCGCCAATCATATTGTGATCAGAAACGACGAAGGCAATACCGATCACTACAAGTTGACGAAATTTGAAAGATCAAACCAGGGTACCTGCATGAACCAGCGCCCCATTGTCAAGGAGGGTGACCGGGTTGAGGAGGGTCAGATTATCGCAGACGGGTCTTCCACCGACCAGGGGGAGTTGGCCCTGGGGCAAAATGTCTTGGTGGCCTTTATGCCATGGGAGGGTTATAACTACGAGGACGCCATTTTGATTAGTGAGAAACTGGTTAAAGATGATGTCTTTACCTCCATTCACATCGAGGAATACGAATGTGATGCTCGGGATACCAAGCTTGGACCAGAGGAAATCACCCGGGATATTCCCAATGTGGGTGAGGATGTCCTCAAAGACCTAGACGAGCGGGGTATTATCAGGATTGGGGCGGAAGTTAGGCCGGGGGATATCCTGGTGGGCAAGGTAACCCCCAAGGGTGAAACCGAGCTTACGGCCGAGGAAAGGCTGCTGAGGGCGATTTTTGGGGAAAAAGCCCGGGAGGTACGGGATACCTCCCTGCGGGTTCCCCATGGTGAAAGCGGAATTGTCGTGGACGTCAAGGTATTTTCACGGGAACGGGGTGACGAGTTGTCACCGGGTGTTAACCAGCTTGTCCGTGTTTACGTGGCCCAAAAGAGGAAGATCTCCGAGGGGGATAAGATGGCTGGGCGCCACGGGAACAAAGGTGTGATCGCTAAAATTCTCCCGGAAGAGGATATGCCGTTCTTACCCGACGGAACGCCTATTGAAGTTGTCCTCAATCCCCTCGGTGTCCCGTCGCGGATGAACCTGGGCCAGATCCTGGAGTGCCACCTGGGCCGGGCGGCTAGAGCCCTGGGTATCTACGTTGCTTCGCCGGTTTTTGACGGTGCCCGGGAGGGTGATGTTGCCGAGATGCTTGAGAAAGCCGGCCTGCCCCGGAACGGAAAAACCATTCTTTACGACGGGCGGACTGGTGAACCGTTCGATAACGAAGTCACGGTAGGCTATATCTACATGCTTAAGCTTGCCCACCTCGTGGACGACAAGATCCACGCCCGTTCAACCGGGCCTTATTCCCTTGTCACGCAGCAGCCTCTGGGTGGGAAAGCTCAATTTGGCGGCCAGAGATTTGGTGAAATGGAGGTGTGGGCTCTCGAGGCCTACGGCGCGGCCTATACCCTCCAGGAACTTCTGACTGTTAAATCCGATGATGTCGTGGGCAGGGTAAAAACTTATGAAGCCATCGTGAAAGGCGAGAACGTACCGGAACCCGGTGTGCCGGAGTCCTTTAAAGTTCTGGTCAAAGAGCTGCAGAGTCTCGGGTTGGATGTCAAGATCCTTTCAGAAGATGCCCAGGAAATCGAGATCCGGGAATCCGAGGACGATATCACAGAAACTGCCCGCGCCTTGGAACTCAACATCGAGGGCCAGGAAGACAGGCGCACAGCCTCCAGGCGGCAAGATGACCGGAATGAGGAGGAAGAAGGCCAGGATGAGGAAGAGGCAGAGGCTGAACTTGATGCCAGGATTGAGATGGATGAAGAAGAGGAGGGTGAGCTCGGGGTTCGCAAGGATATGGCAGCGGTTGTAGCCAGTGGGGGCAACCCGGGCTCTGACCCTGTTGAAAATCCGGGTTCCCCGGGCAAGGGGTTTTCTAAAGCGGACCTGGTAGTGGGCGAGCCAGGGAACACTGGGACTGAGGAGGAAAATTAAGGGAGGGGGATTTGCCCTTGTTGGATGTCAATAACTTTGACTCGATGATGATCGGCCTGGCTTCCCCTGAACAGATACGTGAATGGTCAAAGGGTGAAGTCAAGAAGCCGGAAACCATAAATTACCGCACCCTGAAACCGGAAAGGGAAGGGCTTTTCTGCGAAAAGATCTTCGGGCCTACCCGGGACTGGGAGTGCCACTGCGGGAAATACAAAAGGGTCAGGTACAAGGGGATCGTGTGCGACCGCTGCGGTGTGGAAGTTACCCGTTCCAAGGTCCGGCGTGAGCGCATGGGTCATATCGAACTTGCTGCCCCTGTTTCTCATATCTGGTATTTCAAAGGAATTCCGAGCCGCATGGGACTCCTCCTGGACATGTCACCCCGGGCCCTGGAGAAGGTTTTATATTTTGCTTCCTATATTGTTATTGACCCGGGTAACACCCCCTTGATGCAAAATCAGCTCCTTACCGAAAACGAGTACCGGGAGGCCAGGGAGAAGTTTGGGCAGGCCTTTGAAGCCGGCATGGGTGCCGAGGCCATCCAGACCCTGTTGAAAAGAATGGACATGGATAAACTGGCCCATGAGCTGCGGCAAGAATTGAAGCATGTAAGCGGCCAGCGGAAAGTAAGGGCCATTCGCCGCCTCGAGGTTGTTGAGGCTTTCAGGAAATCCGGTAACCGCCCCGAATGGATGATTCTAGAGGTGATCCCGGTTATTCCGCCGGACTTGAGGCCCATGGTCCAGCTTGATGGTGGTCGTTTTGCCACCTCTGACCTAAACGACCTTTACCGCCGGGTGATCAACCGGAACAACCGTCTGAAAAGACTGCTAGACCTGGGTGCCCCGGACATTATTGTTCGCAACGAAAAGCGCATGCTCCAGGAAGCCGTAGATGCCCTGATCGACAACGGCCGGCGCGGTCGGCCGGTAACCGGTCCGGGGAACCGTCCCCTAAAATCCCTCAGCGACATGCTCAAGGGTAAGCAGGGTCGTTTCCGCCAGAATCTTCTCGGGAAGCGGGTTGACTACTCTGGGCGCTCCGTGATTGTGGTCGGTCCGACCCTCAAGATTCACCAATGTGGGCTGCCCAAGGAAATGGCCCTGGAACTTTTCAAACCCTTTGTCATGAAGCGCTTGGTCCAGGACGGGCTGGCCCACAACATCAAGAGTGCCAAACGCATGGTGGAAAGGGTAAGGGATGAAGTCTGGGACGTGCTGGAGGATGTAATCAAAGAGCATCCCGTTCTTTTGAACCGGGCCCCTACCCTACACCGCTTGGGGATCCAGGCCTTCGAACCGGTTCTCGTAGAGGGGCGGGCGATTCAAATCCATCCCCTGGTTTGTACGGCTTATAATGCTGACTTTGACGGGGACCAGATGGCCGTACATGTACCGTTGTCGGCTGAGGCCCAGGCTGAGGCCAGGATCCTGATGCTCTCGGCCAATAACGTGCTTAACCCTAAAGACGGGCGACCGGTAGTCACTCCTACCCAGGATTTGGTTCTCGGCTGTTTCTACCTGACCCTGGAACGGGAAGGGGCCAAGGGAGAAGGCCGCTGTTTTGCCAATCCCGAGGAAGCCATCATGGCGCACGAGACCGGGGTGATTAACCTTCAGGCCCGGATCACGGTAAGAATGAACGGACAGCGGCTGGAAACCACAGTTGGCCGGCTCTTGTTTAACGAGGCCCTACCGGAACAGCTACGCTTCATAAATCATGAGGTAGGGCGAAAAGAGCTGGGACAGATCGTTGCCCAGTGTTACCGCCAGTGCGGTAATGCCGTTACGGCCCGGGTGCTGGATGACCTGAAGGAGTTAGGGTTCAAGTTTGCCACCCGGGCGGGGACGACCATTTCCATCACCGATATCCAGGTTCCCGAAGAGAAGGAAGAGGTCCTGGCTGAGACGGAAGAACAGGTTGAAGAGGTGGAGAAACAGTACAAACGGGGACTCATATCCAACGAGGAAAGGTACCAGAAGGTCATCGACCTCTGGAACCAGGCCAAGGAGAAAATTACCGAGGCCTTGATGCAGAACATGGATGAGTTCAATCCGGTTTACATGATGGCCACCTCCGGTGCCCGCGGTAATGTTCAGCAGATTTCTCAGCTGGCAGGTATGCGGGGGCTGATGGCTGACCCGTCCGGAAGGATCATCGAAATGCCCATCCGGGCCAATTTCCGCGAAGGCCTGACTGTGCTGGAGTATTTTACCTCTACCCACGGAGCCAGGAAGGGGCTGGCCGATACTGCCCTGAGGACGGCTGATTCTGGATACCTGACTCGGAGGCTGGTGGATGTTTCTCAGGACGTTATTGTGAGGGAGTACGACTGCCAAACCACGAACGGGGTAGAGGTCTCTGATGTCAAAGATGGTAACCAGATCATCGAGGAATTCGGTGAACGTATTCTTGGCCGGGTGGCCCTGGAAGATATCGTGGACCCCGAAAATGGCGAGGTAATCGTCCCGGCTGGAGAAGAGATTGTCGAGGAAGCTGTTGACCGTATGGTGGAAGCCGGAATCGACCGCGCAAAAATCCGGTCTGTACTGACCTGTAAGACCCGGTACGGTGTATGCGTCAAGTGCTACGGGCGAAACCTTGCCACCGGCAGCCTGGTGGATGTTGGGGAGGCAGTCGGGATTATTGCTGCCCAGTCCATTGGTGAGCCGGGGACCCAGCTTACCATGCGTACCTTCCATACCGGTGGTGTGGCAGGTGATGATATCACCCAGGGTCTTCCCCGCGTGGAGGAGCTTTTTGAAGCCCGGAAGCCGAAAGGGCAGGCACTGATTGCCGAGGTTTCCGGCCGGGTACACTTGAATGAGAACCGCGGCCGGAGGGAGGTTCAGATTATAACCGAAGACGGCCGTACAGTCTCCTACCAGGTACCCTATGGTGGTAGGCTGACGGTCAAACCGGGGGACATGGTTGAGGCGGGTGCCGAATTGACGGAAGGGTCCATCAACCCGCATGATATTTTAAAGGTTAAGGGTGTACGTGGGGTTCAGGAGTATTTACTCCACGAGGTCCAACGCGTCTACCGTTTGCAGGGCGTGGATATCAATGATAAGCATATTGAAATCGTCATCCGGCAGATGATGCGGAAGGTTAAGGTGGAAGACCCGGGGGATACAGACCTCCTTCCAGGTGGCTTAATCGATATCTTCGATTTTGAAGATGAAAACGAAAGGGTCTTTCGGGCCGATGGCCGACCAGCCGTGGCCCGGCCAGTGCTCTTGGGGATCACCAAGGCGTCCCTGGCGACCGAGTCGTTCTTGTCGGCTGCTTCCTTCCAGGAGACGACCCGTGTTCTCACAGAGGCTGCCATCAAGGGCAAGCGGGATCCTTTGCTGGGGCTTAAGGAAAACGTGATCATTGGTAAGCTGATTCCAGCAGGAACCGGTATGTCCCGGTACCGCGAAATCGAGGTCTATACCGAGGGTGAACCGGTTGAGGCCGGCGAGGTGGAGAACGATCAGTTGGTGGAAACACCAGCCTCAGTTGACTGATGGGAGAGCTAAAATCTTGAGCCGGCGGGTCTACACTTGCCGTTGACACTATTCACCTTTGGTGCTAAAATAAACGAGTGCTTGCTGCTTCGACACCATTCTTGTTCTGGGAGGGACCGAATTTGTCCTGGGAGAGACTAAAATCAGCCTCGAAGCGGACGATTGGTACGAAGCAGACCTATAAAGCGGTCACCAGGGGTCAGGCTAAGCTCGTGTATATTGCCAGGGATGCAGAAAAACACGTTGTAAAGGACCTGATCGAGAAGTGCAACCAACAGGGGATTGAAATTATTTACGTAGACTCGATGCGGGAACTTGGAAAGACATGCGGAATAGAGGTTGGAGCAGCGGCAGCCGCTGTTCTTGAGTGATAGAAAGGGGGTGTTTCCTGGGTGCCAACCATCAGTCAGCTTGTCAGGAAAGGTCGTCAGAGGCTCAGAAAGAAGTCTTCTGCCCCGGCCCTGCAGAAAAATCCCCAACGTCGCGGGGTATGTACCCGGGTCTGGACGGTAACGCCCAAGAAGCCGAATTCAGCCTTGAGAAAGGTGGCTAGAGTAAGACTTACCAACGGGATTGAAGTTACTGCCTACATTCCCGGTATTGGACACAACCTGCAGGAACACTCGGTTGTTCTGGTCCGCGGGGGCCGGGTTAAGGACCTGCCTGGTGTCAGGTACCATATCATTCGTGGAACCCTGGATGCCGCCGGGGTCGAAGACCGGGCTCAGGGCCGGTCAAAATACGGTACCAAGAAACCCGCTAGGGCTAAGTAGCTGCCTGTTCCGGCAAGTCGGCACTAGGACCTGGAGCGGGACCGGCGAGGCTGCAGGCCCGGAACCTCCGTGAGGTGGATGTGCACAAGGGCCAGAGGAACGGAGAACGCAGCCTGGGCTGCAGATTACCAGGGTCAGAAAGTGTCATGGCAGTGGGGATGGGCAGGTTTTGAGTTATCGACCCCGGGAAGGAGGGTAAATGGTGCCTCGAAAAGGTTATGTTGCCAGACGGGAAATCGATCTGGATCCCGTTTACAACAGTGAGCTTGTTTCACGTTTTATCAACCGGCTCATGGTGGATGGCAAGAAGAGCCTGGCTCAGAAGATATTTTACGGTGCGATGGACATTATTAAGGACAAAACTGGGGACCACCCATTGGAGATTTTTGAAAAGGCCGTGAAAAACGCGATGCCTGTCTTGGAGGTTAGACCACGCCGGGTTGGTGGCGCTACCTACCAGGTCCCCATGGAGGTGCGTTCTGCCCGCCGGGTAACCCTCGCCATTCGCTGGTTAACCCAGAATGCCCAGAACCGTGCGGAGCGGACCATGAAAGAACGGCTGGCGGCCGAATTAATGGAAGCTGCCAACGGTACTGGGGCGACCATCAAGAAGAAAGAAGACACCCACCGAATGGCGGAAGCCAACAAGGCCTTTGCCCACTACCGGTGGTAAGTTCAAGTATCCGGCAACTGGTCCGGCAGGAGACCTGGCTTGGCCAACCGGGGAATCACAACCATGGAAAGGGGGGAGTCGAAATGTCCGAACGGTATCCATTGGATAGGACCAGGAACATCGGGATCATGGCACATATTGATGCCGGAAAAACAACCACCACAGAACGAATCCTGTTCTACACCGGTCGTGTCCACAAAATGGGCGAAGTCCACGACGGGGCTGCTACCATGGATTGGATGGAACAGGAACAGGAACGCGGGATTACCATTACCTCTGCGGCTACCACCTGCTTCTGGAAAGACCACCGTATTAACATTATCGACACGCCCGGCCACGTTGATTTCACCATGGAGGTGGAGAGGTCTCTTCGTGTCTTGGACGGAGCCATTGCTGTTTTCTGTGCCAAGGGAGGGGTTGAACCCCAGTCGGAAACTGTCTGGCGCCAGGCCGACCGGTACGATGTACCGAGGATAGCCTACGTGAACAAGATGGATACGGTTGGGGCAGACTTCTTCCACGTGGTTAAAATGATCCGGGAGCGGTTGAAGGCCAAACCGGTCATGGTCCAGATTCCAATTGGTGTTGAGGATGGCTTTGAAGGTGTGGTTGACCTTGTTACAAAGAAAGCTGTCTTCTACCTTGATGACCTCGGGACTCGGAGTGAGGAGACGGAGATTCCCGAATCCCTTCAGGGTCTGGTTGAGGAAAAAAGAGACGAGCTCTTAGAAGCCGTGGCGGAAATTGATGAAGGCCTGATGGTCAAGTACTTGGAGGGTGAAGAGATCACTGTCCCGGAAATCCGCCAGGCTTTGCGTCAAGGGACCCTTTCGGCCCAAATCGTACCGGTTCTGTGTGGTTCCTCCTACAGGAACAAAGGGGTCCAGCTCCTGTTGGACGCGGTGGTTTATTACCTGCCTTCGCCCCTGGACGTACCGCCGGTGCGGGGATTGGACCCCCGGACAGGTACCGAGGCAGAGCGGTGTGCTGGTGATGGGGAGCCCTTTACGGCGCTGGCCTTCAAGATCATGAGCGATCCTTACGTTGGTAAGCTGACTTTTTTCCGGGTTTACTCGGGCACCCTTGAGACCGGTTCTTACATTTATAATCCCACTAAGCAAAAGAAGGAACGGGTTGGCCGCATTCTCCGCCTGCATGCCAACCACCGGGAGGATATTTCCCGGGTGTATGCCGGAGACATTGCAGCAGCGGTGGGATTGAAGGACACCACTACCGGCGACACACTGTGTACGGAAGGCGCTCCCATTGTCCTGGAGGCAATGGACTTTCCGGAACCGGTCATCTCCGTGGCCATTGAACCCAAGACCAAGGCGGACCAGGATCAGCTGGCCGAGGCCTTGAGGAAAATGTCAGATGAAGACCCAACTTTTAGGATCCACACCGACCCGGAGACTGGCCAGACCATTATATCCGGTATGGGTGAACTTCATTTGGAGGTGATCATTGACCGGATCTTCCGGGAGTTTCATGTTGAAGCCAACGTGGGTAAACCCCAGGTGGCTTACAAGGAGACCATGCGCAAAAAGGCGAGGGGAGAAGGACGATTTGTGCGGCAGACCGGTGGCCGTGGCCAGTACGGACACGTACTGGTCGAATTTGAGCCGTTGGAACCAGGCGGGGGCTTTGAATTTCTCAATAAAATTGTCGGTGGGGCCATTCCGAAGGAGTTTATCCCTGCCGTGGAGGCCGGGATCAAGGAGGCCATGGAGTCCGGGGTAATAGCTGGCTACCCTGTCATCGATGTTAGGGCCATCCTCTATGATGGTTCCTACCATGAAGTGGATTCGTCCGAAATGGCCTTTAAGATTGCGGGTTCCATGGCTCTTAAAGATGCCATGAAAAGGGCCGACCCTGTCTTGTTGGAACCGGTAATGAAGGTTGAGGTGATTGTTCCAGAGGAGTACATGGGCGATGTCCTGGGAGATGTCAATGCCCGCCGCGGCCGGGTTGAGGGTATGGAGCCCCGAGGTTCTTCCCAGGTGATCAGAGCCTATGTCCCCCTGGCGGAGATGTTCGGGTATGCTACTGACCTGCGTTCTAAAACCCAGGGCCGCGGCACTTACACGATGCAGTTCGCCGAGTATGCGGAGGTTCCCCAGAGTGTAGCTGGTAAAGTCGTCAGTGTGAGGTAGGGCTAAGGCCGGGGCACCAGGCCCGCAGGCTTTGAATACCATACCGTTTCAACAAAAAACGTTTCTAGAAGTAAGGAGGATGACGTTAAGGATGGGTAAGGCAAAATTTGAGCGGACGAAGCCGCACGTCAACGTTGGTACGATCGGGCATGTTGA
>SESX01000101.1 GCA_004367365.1 Candidatus Acetocimmeria pyornia | reverse complement strand
GTACGCACGGTTCTGTGAGAGGGATGGCGCTAGCTTGATCACCTAGCGCCACCCTACTCGATCGCATAATGGAGAAACCCGCGGGGTACCATACCTGGTGGATACAGGGTAAAAACGGGAAAGCCGAGCAAGGAGTAGATGCAAAATGCCGATTGGTACTGTTGTTCTCATCGCGGCGGCTATTCTGATCTATTTCGGACTGGCCCACCGGGTACTGGACCGCATGAAACTGACTGATCAAGCGGCCCTCGGCTTTATAGTCGTTATGCTTTTGGGTGGTTTTATAGACATTCCGGTTCTGACTGCTCCCGTGGCACTTTCGGTCAATGTGGGCGGGGCCCTGATCCCCGTTGTCCTCGCTGTCTACCTGGTAACCACGGCAGACACCGGCCGGGAAAAAGTACGGGCTGTGGTGGCGTCGGTGGTTACAGCCGGTGCGGTGTACGCGGCTGCCAAGCTCATTCCAGCTGAACCCACCGATAACCCTTTTCTGGACCCGACCTACGTTTTCGCCATCATCGCCGGCATTGTGGGTTATCTCGCGGGCCGGTCGCGGCGCTCGGCCTTCGTTGCCGGAATGATGGGGATCTTGCTCATTGATTTCATACAGTTCATTGAGGTTTTACGCGCCGGTGTCGGGGGGACGACTGCCCTGGGCGGGGCGGGTATTTTCGACAGCATCGTCTTGGCGGGAATTATCGCAGTGCTTCTGGCCGAGGTGATCGGGGAAACCCGGGAACGCCTGGCCTTGGAACGTCTTGGTGACGGTGGTGGAGGCCTGGGTGCCGAAATCGATAAACCAGAAGGTGAAGAGGAAGGCGGAAAAGGGGACGAAACAAGGAACAGGGGTGATGGTGGCCGTGTCTAAAGGTTTAATGGCTAAAGCTGCGGCATCAGCCTTGGTTTCATGCTTGTTTTTAGGGGTGACTCTTACGGCACCAGCCCCGGGATCGGCAGCCGAGCCTGATGAGAGCCTGGAGCGGTACTTCCGGATTTTCGATGGGCGCGGAAACGAGGTCTTTCAGACCGGAATTGAGGTCAGCATCGGAGACCGGTTTATCACCGCCGACAACAAGAAATACGTGGTGACGGGTGTCGAGGAGGACCGGGCCGAGGCACGATTCGTCAGCACCGTGGACCTCTTGGCGGGTTCTTCTGTCCCGCCCCCCCAATCTCCCGGCACCAACGCCCTGTCCCTGGCTCTCAAGAACCTGGTCTCCAGGGTCGTTTCCACCTTCGGGGTCGCCCAGGGTGAGGAAAAGCTGGTGGCTATCTACCATACCCATTCAGATGAGTCCTATGTGCCAAGTGACGGCACGGCTTCCATTCGCGGTAACGGTGGTATCTACCAGGTCGGGGCAAGTTTCGCCGAGGCCCTGAACGACAGCGGGGCAAGGGCGTTACATGATAAAACAAGGCACGACCCCCACGATGCGGCTGCCTACGACCGTTCGCGCCGGACGGCCGAAGAACTCCTGAAGAAGCAGCCGGCAGCCCTCTTCGACATCCACCGGGATACTACGCCGGCCGACACTTACCGTACGGAAGTGAATGGGGAGCAGGCCACCAAGGTGTTGATTGTGGTGGGTCGTCAAAACCCGCAGATGGAGGCGAACCTGGATTTTGCCAAGAAACTCAAAGCTGCTGTAGACGAAAGGCACCCTGGGCTCATCAGGGGGATCTACTTTGCCAGGGGAAAGTATAACCAAGACCTTTCGCCCCGGGCTTTGCTCCTTGAAGTGGGTTCCCACCAGAATCGACGCGAAAACGCGGAAAACGGGATCGCCATGATGGCCGATGCCGTACCAGCCGTCATTGCTGCTGCCGAGGCCCAACCAGGCCGTCCGGCACCTGACCGCGGATCATGGGCAGCGGTGGGGTGGATCGTACTGCTGGTGGTCCTGGGGGCTGCTGCCTTCCTGGTCATCAGCACCGGAAGCTTGGAGGAGGCTACCAACCGGCTGCGGCGGTTTTTTGCCGAAGAGCTGCCGTGGCCTGCTCGCCGCCGCCGGTTGAGGCAAGAAGCTGTCTCCGAGGAAGGGGAACCTGAAGCCGAGGAACCCAGGCGTGAGTAGCCTTGGTGCGGTGGCCGGAGGTGAAAGGCAGTGGTGCAGCTTGGAGAATTCGGCCGCCCGATCCTGGTGGGCCTGGTTCTTGGAGTCCTTGCTCGCTGGTACCTGCTGCGCCTGGACTACCGCCAGTATCCCAGCTACCCCCATGGGTACTTGACTCATCTTGCCTTTGGTGTTATTGCTGCCTTCGTCGGGGCCGTGGCCGTTCCGGCCTTGGCCGCAAGGGAGTTTACCGCCGTTACCTTCTTGGCCCTGACGGCCCAACAGTTCCGTGACATCCGGAACCTGGAACGTGAAACCCTGACCAGGATGGAGGAAGACCTTTTGGTCCCGCGGGGTGCGGACTACATTGAGGGTATCGCCAGGGTTTTTGAGGCCCGGAATTACATGGTCATCTTTGTGGCTCTTCTGGCAAGTACTGCTACACAGGTTAGCTTGGGTTATCCTTTCCTTGGACTCAAGCCTTACGCATCCATCGTCGGGGTTGTGGTGGGAGCGGTGACGATTTTCTTCTCCATCAAGTTCATGAGCGGAAAATCCATCGGGGATATCGGGGTGGTACGGGAAGGGAAAGTTCGTTTCGACGGCCCAGGCCTTTACGTTGATGATATCTACATCATGAACGTGGGGCTCAAGTCGGCCCGAAAGGCAATCCAGGAGGGGGGACTGGGGGTTGTCATCGAACCCAAGGACGACAACGCCCGGGACACCCTGGGCAACCTGGGCCAGCGCCAGGCCATCAGCCACGATGTGGCCGCCGTCCTGGGTGTTAAGAAGGACTATGCCACCCCAGAGTTCACCCCCCTGGTAAGGAGGAACCTGGAGAACGGCCAACTCGGGATGATCTTTGTACCCATGGAACCGGACATGGAAGCTCTGCTGGAGGTAGTGAGGAGGGTGCCGGTCCTGGAGGCTACGCGGGGCCGGGCCATGTATACCCGGGCCGGTCGGAAGGCATCAGACTGAAGTGTGGGCATACACCCAGGTCACGGCCGCCGAGATTAGAAAACGTTGGCACAACCTGGACAGCCTCCCCCCGGAGCTCAGGCTTCGGCGGGGCCGTCGGCCGTTCGGTAAGAATGAAGGGATCAAGGCACCAGGGCTGGGGTCAGGGGTGGGAATGTGCGAACAGAAGCCGTACGCCGGATTGTGGCCGTGGTAACCACCGACCGGGAAGCGGTGGGTGGAGGTGGAGCCCCCATTTTTTACTGTCGCAATGAAGAGGAAAGAGACCAGGTAGCTTTTATGATCGGGCGCCTGGTTGACGGTATGGCCCACGAACTGGCCAATGGTGCCTACATCATCGTCAAGTACTAGCGGAGGATTAGCTTTGAAGGTTCTTTACCATTGTTATGGTGGTTCCCATTCTTCGGTTACCGCAGCCGCCATTCACCTGGGGCTTCTGCCCCGGGACAGGGTTCCGAAAGAGGAAGAACTGAAAAGGGTCCCTTTTTTTGACCGGACGGGACGGAAGTCCGAAGGGGAAATCCGCTTGATGGGTGAAGATGGCCACGGAAACCAGGTCTACGTTCTGGGGAGGAAGGACCTTGGACCGGTGGCCATCAGGTGCCTGATGGGGGTGGCCCGGATCTTCGGGATTGATACCTCGAACCTGTTTCTCGTCGACACCCTTCCCGTGGTCAACCTGAAAATGCGGGTCGGGGGTTTTACTTCCAGGGTCCTGAGACTCGTATCCCCTGGACGTGCCTGGGTAAGTCGTGGAACCCAACAGGCCTACTACCACCTGGTTCGGTTGGTGGAGGAAGTCGAAAGGAAAACCAAGATCCGGGCCGAGGATGAGAATACCGCTCCTACCATCCCGCCAGGGGCCCGTGAAAAAAAGGTGGTCTTTTACCACTGTTTTGGAAGCGCCCATAGTTCTGTGGTGTCAGCTGCCCTTCACCTGGGGCTTCTGCCCCGGGACCGGGTTCCCCGGGCCGGTGAGATCTGCCGGCTTCCGTATTACGACCGGGTGGACAACGATGAGATCGGTACCCCCTTTCCCTTCGGAACCGACGAGAAGGGCTACGAGGTTTACATTATCGGTACTGGTGAGGGGAAAAAACTGATCCCGAAACTGATTGCGGAGTTTCTTTCCCTCTACGGTATTCCGGCTTCCAACCTGTATTTTGTGGATGCCCTGAGGAACGCCAACTGGCAGGTACGTGTGGGTGGTTTTCTCTCCCGCCGGGTGGGGCTTGTGGTTCCCGGCAGGTACCTGACCGTTGTCGGTATCCGCCGGAACTACCCCGCCTTTGTTGAGGCGGTGGAGGGAGTCAAGGACCGGCTCCCTGGCAGGGCTCCCGTCGTGGACCCTCCTTGACGCGGTCTGGCAAATGTCAGATAATATAATGAGTAGAAGAGCAGGGTGGGCTGGGGGCACGGGGGTGGTAGCTTGGGGGCGGTGATCTCCCGGGTTGAAGAGGATGGCTTGGGTGCGGAGATGGGATTGGAACCAGGGGATGAACTCCTGGCCATCGACGGAGAGAAACCCCGGGATGTTGTCCACTACCGGTACCTAATGGCCGGCGAGACCGTGGAACTCCACGTACGGAAGAAAGATGCGGACACCATTTGGGTCGTCGAGGTGGAGAAGGATTACGACACCTCACTTGGGGTTGAGTTTTCGACTCCCATCTTTGACGGGGTGAAGACCTGCACCAACAGGTGTGTCTTTTGCTTTGTCGACCAGATGCCGCCTGGTTTGCGCTCAAGCCTTTACCTTAAAGACGACGACTACCGCCTTTCATTCCTGCACGGGAACTTTGTCACCCTCTCTAACCTTACCGACGAAAACCTTACCCTTATCAAGAGAATGAGGCTCAGTCCCCTCTATGTTTCGGTCCATGCCACCGACCCGGTGGTCCGCCAGAGGCTGATGCGGGGTAAGAAAACCGGGGATATTCTGGGACAACTCCAGTTCCTGGTTGATGCGGGGATTGAGGTTCATACCCAGGTGGTTCTTTGCCCGGGTTTAAACGATGGTGCGGTCCTGCAGCGTACCCTGGACGACCTGGCGACCTTGTGGCCAGGGGTGCGTTCTGTGGGGGTGGTACCGGTAGGTTTGACCCGGTATCGACGGGGACTCTATCCAGTTGAACCCGTGACTCCACGGGTGGCGAAAAAGACGTTAGAAATGGTCAGGCGACGCCAGGCAGGGTTCAAAGAGATCCTGGGGTCTCGCTTTGTTTTCCTTGGTGACGAGTTCTTTCTTTTCCTTGGTGAGGCCCTTCCGTCCTGGGATGCATATGAAGGGTTTCCCCAGCTGGAAAACGGCATCGGCTTGGCGCGCCGGATCATGGACGAGTTCCAGGCTCTGGAGCCAAACCTGCCGCGGCGGCTCGCCGTTGCCCGGAGGGCTACGGTTGTCACCGGGCGGGCCGGGGAAGCGGTCTTGAGGCCCCTGGTGCGGCGCCTGAACCAGGTCCAGGGGTTATCGGTAGAACTCCGGGTGGTACCGAACCATTTTTTTGGTCCGACGGTTACCGTGACCGGGCTGTTGACGGGACAGGATGTCATGGATACGTTGCTTTTGGCCCGGTCAGGAGGGAAGAAGAGTTTAGGCCGGGTCTTGATCCCGGCTGTCATGCTTCAGGATGAACGGGTTTTTCTGGATAACATTACCGTTGAGGAACTGGCCTCGAGGATTGGGGAACCGGTGGAGGTAGTGGCCGCGACGGCCGCAAGCCTGGTGGAGGCAGTTCTTGGCGGGCCTGGAGGTCTGGGGGATGAAACCACTGGTGGCCATCGTCGGCCGGCCCAATGTGGGCAAATCGACCCTGTTCAACCGCTTGGCTCAAAAGCGGGTTTCGATCACCGATGATATCCCTGGGGTTACCCGGGACCGGGTTGGGGCTGATACCGAGTGGGGAGGACGGACCTTTACCCTGGTGGACACCGGGGGTATCCGCGCGGCAGGGGACGATGTCATTGCCATTCAGGTGAGGAGGCAGGCAGAACTGGGCGTCGAGGAAGCGGATGTCGTTCTTTTCGTGGTTGACGGCCGGGAAGGGGTTCACCCCGAAGATGAAGGGGTGGCCGAGCTTCTGCGCTGCTGCCAAAAACCGGTCCTGCTCGTGGTGAATAAGATGGATAATTCGAAGGCTTGGTCGGAAACCTACGAGTTTTTCCGGCTGGGCCTCGGGGAACCAATCCCTGTTTCTGCGGAACATGGATTAAACACCGGTCACCTCCTGGATAAATTGGTAGAAATTCTTCCCCCGGAAGAGGTTGATGCGGTTGCCGACGAAAACGTCATCAAGGTGGCCGTGGTGGGTCGGCCCAATGTCGGGAAGTCTTCCCTGGTGAACGCCGTTTTGGGGCAGGAAAGGGTAATTACAAGCGACACCCCGGGTACTACCCGCGATGCCGTGGACATTCCGTGGGAGCACGGGGAACAAAAATTTCTCTTTATCGATACGGCGGGCCTGAGGCGCAGGGCCAGGATCAAAGAGCCGGTGGAGAAGTACGGGGTCCTGCGCGGGTTGCGGGCTGTACAAAGGGCCGACGTGGTCCTCCTTGTTCTGGATGCCGAAACCGGGGTGGTTGAACAGGACAAGAAGATCGGTGGTTATGTCGATGAGGTGGGGCGTGGGTTGGTCCTGGTGGTCAACAAGTGGGACCTCTTCCAGGGTAAGGAGAAGGAAGGGCTTTCTGCGGAAGAGGTGCGTTATCACCTCAGGTTTCTTGACTACGCCCCCATTAGGTTTGTGTCGGCCAAGACCGGCCTGGGCCTTTCAGCACTCATCGAAGAAATCGTTACTGTCGCCCGGGTCTGCCGGGCCCGGGTCAAGACCTCTGAGTTAAACGAGGTGATCAGCGAAGCCACCGGAATCAACCCACCGCCATCCCGGAGGGGGAAAGCCCTTAAGATTTATTACGCGAGCCAGGTGGCTACGTCCCCACCGGCAATTGCCCTTTTTGTTAATGATCCCAGGCTGGTTCACTTCTCCTACCGCCGCTACCTGGAGAATTCGCTCCGCGAAGCCTTTGGTTTTACGGGGACCCCGCTGCGCCTGCTCTTCCGACGGCGGCGCGGTTGAACCTGTTCGTGACGACCAAGAGTCCAGAAGCCGGCCCACTGTGGCAAGATTCAAATGGGGACCAGGCTCGAAGGGAGTGGCCTGGTTTGCTCCCAGGCGAAACGAGTTGTGCTGCAGGATTGGAGATTCAGATTACGGTGGGGCCAGCATGAACCTGGTCCCGCTGCAGGGTGGTTGAAAGTGCTTAACCTTTTCTTAATTGCTGTCGTGAGCTACCTGATTGGTTCCCTCTCCTTCGCTTACCTGGCCGGTTGCCTGACCGGGAAGGATATCAGGAAGTTCGGAAGTGGTAACCTTGGGGCGACCAATGTTTTCCGGGTACTGGGGGTGAGGGCGGCCGTTCTGGTACTGGCCGGCGATGTTTTGAAAGGGCTGGCTGCTGTCCACATCGGGTTTGCCCTTGGCGGTGCCTGGGCGTCCTGGGGAGCTGTGCTGGGAGGCGTGGCGGCCATGGCTGGCCATAACTGGCCTGTGTTTCTCCGTTTTCGCGGCGGCAGGGGGGTGGCGACCGGCCTAGGGGTGGTTCTCTACCTGATGCCTGGGATCACGGTCTTGGCGGTGGCTGTTTTCCTGGTAACCATCATGCTGACACGGTACGTGTCCGCCGGCTCTATCCTGGCCGCGCTCAGTGTGCTGGTTCTGGCTTGGGCCCTGCCCAATCCACTTCCGGTACGGTTCTTTGTCCTGGTGGGGGTCCCCTTTGTTATCTTTCGTCACCTTCCCAACATTAAGAGGCTCCTGGAGGGGCGGGAGCTGCGGATCGGTCAGACCCGACCGGTCGAGGGGCAGAAGAAGGATTAAGGGGTGTGGTTTCATGAAGGTGTGTATTCTGGGGGCCGGAGGGTGGGGGACAGCCCTGGCCGTACTCTTGGCCCGGAAGGGCGTGGAAATCCATCTCTGGGCTCGTCGGCCGGAATTTGCGTCCCTGCTGGCGGCCGAAAGGGAAAACCCCACCTATCTCCCTGGAGTGAAACTGCCCCCTGGCGTCTGCGTGAGTTCTAACCTGGACCAGGCTGTCCCTGGCTCGGAAACCATCATCTTGACCCTTCCATCCCACGGGTTGAGGAGGGTCGCCCGGTCCCTGGCTGCCAGGTTGAGCCCCGGCCGTCCGGTACCGGTGGTCAGTGCTGCCAAGGGGCTGGAGGAGGATTCCTTGAAGCGTATGTCCCAGGTCCTGACCGAGGAGCTGCCGTCTAGGTACCACCGTTGGGTTGTGGTCCTTTCCGGGCCCAATTTTGCCGCCGAAGTGGCCAGGGGTTACCCAACGACGACAGTGGTAGCCTCTCCGAACTGGGAGGTGGCCAGCCGGGTTCAAGACCTGCTTATGACCCCGACCTTCCGGGTCTATACCAACCATGACGTGGTGGGGGTGGAATTGGGCGGGGCCCTGAAAAATGTTTATGCCATTGCAGTGGGGGTTTCTGACGGCCTTGGCCTCGGATATAATGCTCGTTCTTCCCTAATTACGCGCTGCCTGGCCGAGATGACCAGGTTAGGGGTGGCCATGGGGGCCAATCCCCTGACCTTTGCCGGCCTGTCTGGAATGGGCGACCTGGTTCTGACCTGTACGGGAAAGTACAGTCGCAACCGGCAGTGTGGTCTTGCCCTGGCCGGGGGTCAACATTTACAAGAGATCCTATCTCAGACCCAGATGGTGGTGGAGGGAGTGAGGACCACCCGGGCGGCCCGGCAGCTGGGTCTGAAGTACGGGGTAAGTATGCCTGTCACCGACGAGCTTTACCGGGTTCTCTTTGAGGGTAAGAATCCAGCCGATGGGGTCAAGAGCCTCATGAGCCGCGGAAAAAGGAACGAACTGGACGACTTAATCCCCCCGGCAGTGCCGGAATAGTTCTTTTGGTCGCTCAAGGCCCTGCGACAGGAACAGCACGACCACGACACGGACTTCAGGGTTGGTTTTCGTGCCTGCTGGTATGGATGGGTAGATTTCCTGCCCCATAGCACCAGGGGCATTTTTTATACGGCTTTCATGCTTTGTGGTGCTGCCGCTGGTGGCGGCATGGAGCACTACTGCGAAAATGTCCCAACTGCGCCGGGTTTTCTTCTCGGCGTCACGCTCACCGTATAGTTGTCATGAACCTCGGCGGCTCCGGGCCGCAGCCACAAACTC
>SESX01000100.1 GCA_004367365.1 Candidatus Acetocimmeria pyornia | reverse complement strand
GGTTCAGAACCACATGTGCCTTTACTGGACTGAAGAAGAGGTAAACCAGCGCCTGGAAGAAATGATGATCCAGGCCTTTGAACGGGTATATACCATGCACGTGGAGAAGGATGTCCCGATGCGGCGGGCTACCTTCATGACAGCTATCCAGAGAGTCGCCAAAGCCATGGCCCTAAGGGGGTGGCTGAAGGCGAGTACGTGGAGTTAAGAGTTGGCCGGGAGCCTGGTTAACCGGCCCGGTTAGCTGCAAGCTGGGTGGACCGAAAGGCCGTGGTGCTGTGCAACAGGGCATCCCGGCTTATTTTTATGCAGGCACCCTGTCCCGCCCCTACGCCGGCGCGACGAACAAACGAAAATCAGAAGCTCTCACCGGGCTGGGGCACTCCGGAAGAAGCTTACGCCGCAGGCCCGAGGTGCCGAGATGTTGGCGGGTCGCTCTGGCCGGACCGCAGAGTTCTCCGGAGGCGAAGCACGGCAGGCCCATGCGCTCCTGGGGGTGAGGGGGAGGTAAGGGAAATCTTGTCGGTCGGGAACACGCTGGGAAGGATTTCTAAACCATGAACCCGAACTATTTACCGAGGTATCGACGGGGAGGTCGGCCGGAAAGGGTAAGGCAGGGTCGCTTTCGCTTCCACTCTCTTGGGGGGGGTGAAAGGGAGCAATCGTGGGACTACCCGGCCGGAACGTCATACTGCTTTAAGAGGAGGTTTTAGCGGTGGATCTCGGCCTGGCGGGAAAGGTCGCGGTAGTGACAGGTTCAAGCCGGGGAATCGGGCGAGCCACGGCCCTTCTGTTTGCCGAAGAGGGGGTCAAGCTTGTTGTAAATGGAAGGAACCAGGAGACCGTGGAGGCGGTGGTGAAAGAGGTCAGATCCAGGGGAGGAGAAGCCATCGGGTTTGTAGGGGATGTATCCAAGCCTGAAGACGTCTCATCGCTTTTTGACACGGCCGTCAACCGGTTCGGTGGTTTGGATATTGCGGTCAACAACGCTGGATTGATCCAGTTTACAAGGATTTTAGACATGTCCCTTGATGAGTGGGAAGAGGTTGTAGCCGTGAATTTGAGATCGGTCTTTCTTTGTTCCAAGAAAGCCGCCGAGGTCATGAAGGAACGCGGTGGCGGGGTGATCCTTAATGCCTCTTCCTTTGCTGCGGTGATCCCCTCGGTGGGTGCGGCTGCCTACGGCGCGGCCAAAGCGGCCGTGATCAATTTTACCCGCACCCTGGCTGCTGAGGTGGCTCCTTACGGGATTCGGGCCAACAGTTATGTTCCCGGGGTTATTGAAACCGACATGACGGCCCCGGCCCGGGCAAGAAGTGAGAGGGTGATGCTGGACCAGATCTCCATGCACCGGTTTGGGTCTCCCTTTGAAATGGCCAGGCCCCTGGTTTTGCTGGCCGCCCCGGTTTCAGGTTACATAAGCGGGGCTGTCTTGGAAGTGACCGGCGGTAAGTTTACCGTACAGAACCCAGCCGCTGCCTGGGCCGAGAAATAGTGGACACTGATAATTCTCTAATTCTTAGGGGGGTGTGAGGGTGTCTAACCGGGACGACATGCCGCGGATCGCGCAGGAGAAACAAGCTTGGGAGGAAGGTCCGTTAAAGAAAGTACTGGACCGTTTCCCGGAGCGGAAGGGGGAGTTTGTTACCGGCTCGGGGCTGGAAGTAAAGCGGCTTTATACACCGCTGGATCTTGAGGGGTTGTCTTATCTGGATGACCTTGGTTTTCCGGGTCAGCACCCCTTTACTCGTGGTGTTCAGCCGACAATGTACAGGGGCAGGCTCTGGACCATGCGCCAGTATGCCGGTTTTGCCTCGGCCGAGGAATCGAACCGACGCTACAAGTACCTTCTGGAACAGGGACAGACCGGGTTGAGTGTGGCCTTCGACCTTCCGACCCAGATCGGGTGTGATTCAGACCACCCGATGGCTGCTGGAGAGGTGGGCAAGGTCGGGGTGGCCATCGATTCCCTCCAGGATATGGAGGCCCTTTTCGATGGGATCCCCTTGGATAAGGTAAGCACCTCCATGACCATCAATGCCCCCGCTGCCGTGCTTCTGGCCATGTACGTGGTTGTGGCGGAGAAACAGGGGGTTGACCGGCGCCAGCTGTCCGGCACGATACAGAATGATATCTTGAAGGAATACGCGGCCCGTGGGACCTACATCTTCCCGCCCAAGCCTTCCATGAGGTTGATCACCGACACCTTTGCCTATTGTTCAGAAAATATCCCTCACTGGAACATGATCAGCATCAGCGGTTACCACATCCGGGAGGCTGGGGCGACGGCGGTCCAGGAGGTTGCTTTTACCCTGGCCAATGGTATCGCCTATGTTGAGGCGGCCCTGGATGCCGGCCTGGAGATTGACCAGTTTGCCCCACGCCTGTCCTTTTTCTTCAACTCGCACCTGGACTTCCTGGAGGAGATTGCCAAGTTCCGCGCGGCCCGGCGCCTTTGGGCCAGGATCGTAAGGGAAAGATTTGGGGCCAAGAATCCCAGGTCGGCCATGCTCCGGTTCCACACTCAGACTGCCGGGTGTACCCTTACAGCCCAGCAGCCTAATAACAACGTGGTCCGGGTGGCCCTGCAGGCACTGGCTGCAGTCTTGGGTGGTACCCAGTCCCTCCATACCAATTCGCGGGATGAGGCCCTTTCACTGCCAACCGAGGAGTCGGTCCAGATTGCCCTGCGCACCCAGCAGATCATTGCCTATGAGAGCGGGGTGTGCGAGACGGTAGACCCCCTGGCTGGTTCGTACTACCTTGAAGCCCTGACGAACCGGATCGAAGAGAAGGCCAGGGCATACATTGAAAAAATTGATGCCATGGGCGGGGCCGTGGAAGCCATCGAGCGGGGGTACATTCAAGCCGAGATCCAGGAAAGTGCTTACCGTTACCAGAAGGAAATCGAGGAGAAGAAAAGGATTGTGGTGGGTGTCAACGCCTTCCAGGCGGAAGAAGAGCCTTCCCTGGATCTGCTCCGGGTAGACCCAGAGGTCGGCCGTATCCAGGAAGAGAAACTGGAAAGACTTAGAAAAGAAAGGGACCAGGCACGGGTCGACGACGCCCTTGAGAAACTAGAAAGGACTGCCAGGTCAGATGATAACCTGATGCCTGCCATTATTGAGGCCGTCAGGACCTACGCGACCCTGGGCGAGGTATGCGATGTCTTGAGGAAGGTATTTGGCGAGTACAAAGCACTTGTTAACATTTGAGTTCAAGGCCTGGACCTTGCATGTTTTCTAACGGTCCTGCCAGGAAAGAAGAAGAAGGGAGGGGAAACCGCCCTTGCCCCCGTACCGGTAGGTAAGGGTTTCAAGGCGGTAGACGAGATGACTAAAGCCGAACAACCCATCAGAGTTCTGGTTGCCAAACCCGGGCTGGACGGCCATGATCGGGGTGCCAAGGTAATTGCCCGGGCCCTGCGGGATGCAGGCATGGAGGTTATCTACACCGGGCTGCGCCAGACACCGGAACAGATCGTGGAGGCGGCCCTGGAGGAAGACGTGGACGTGATCGGGTTGAGCAGCCTTTCCGGTGCCCACAATTACCTCTTCCCCAAGGTGGCCGAGCTTTGCCGGGAAAAAGGGCTGGATGTTCTCATCATTGGGGGAGGGATTATTCCGCCGGATGACATCGAGGTCCTCAAGCAGGCCGGGGTTGCCAAGGTTTTTACCCCGGGGACCCAAACCTCAGAAGTGGTTGAGTTTATCCGCAGCCGGGTCAGGTCTGGCGGGTAAACTCGGTCGGAGTGGTGAAAATGTTCTTGCTGGGGGAGAAGTGCCTTGTCCAGGCAGGATATCCAACAGGAGGGTCGAATAAGGGACTCCTTAGGGCTAAGACCGGTGCCGGGTTTTTGAGGGGCGGTTGAGCTACCGGGAGGGCTGTTTTTTTTTAAATTTTTAAATACCAGCTTTTTATAAGAGTGTCATTTTTGGAACCTTAAGGAAGGAGGGGAGAAACCTGTGTCTGTAAGGCTTGACCATATCGGGATTGCGGTAAAGGACCTGGATGCGGCCCTGGGTGTGTTTCGTGACCTTTTCGGTCTTTCCTTTAAGGGGATAGAAGAGGTGCCGGAACAAAGGGTCAAAGTTGCCTTTTTGCCGGTGGGAGATACCAAGCTTGAGCTTCTGGCTGCGACCGGGCCGCAGGGTCCCGTCGCGAAGTTCATTGAGCGCAGGGGGGAAGGTGTTCACCACATTGCCCTGCATGTTGAAGATCTCGAGAAAACCATGGCGCAACTGAAAGAACAGGGTATTCGCTTCATAGATGAAGAACCCCGCCAAGGGGCCGGGGGTGCCAGGATTGCCTTTGTTCACCCCAAGAGCACCTACGGAGTTCTGGTTGAGCTTTGTGAAAGATAGGCTGGAAAGGGGCAAGAAGGGATGGGTATTGAAGAGAAGCTTGAAGAATTAAAGAGGCGTATTGAAACGGTTCAGGCCGGAGGCGGGGCGGAGAGGATTAAGAAACAGCACGCAAAGGGTAAGCTTACGGCCCGGGAACGCCTGGACCGGTTGTTTGACGAGGGCAGCTTCATCGAGGTCGACCAGTTCGTCAGGCACCGCTGTACGGAGTTTGGCATGGAAAAGGTGGAGGCTCCGGGTGAGGGGGTAGTAACAGGCTACGGAACAATCGACGGCCGGCTTGTTTACGCCTTTGCCCAGGATTTCACCGTGATCGGAGGTACCCTGGGTGAAATGCACGCGGCCAAGGTCTGCAAGGTTATGGACCTGGCCGTAAAGACCGGGGCTCCACTGGTCGGCCTCAACGATTCCGGCGGGGCAAGAATCCAGGAAGGGGTCGATGCCCTCAATGGATACGGGAACATCTTTTACCGGAATACCCTTGCTTCCGGTGTGATCCCCCAGATTTCCGTGATTATGGGACCTTCGGCCGGGGGTGCGGTTTACTCGCCGGCGCTGACGGATTTTGTCTTCATGGTCGATAAGGTCAGTCAGATGTTTATTACCGGGCCCCAGGTGATCAAGGCGGTTACGGGCGAGGAGGTTTCCTTTGAGGAACTGGGTGGGGCCATGACCCATAACCGGGTAAGCGGGGTGGCCCACTTTTTTGCTGAGACCGAGGAGCAGTGCCTGGCCCTGGTCCGGCAGCTGCTTTCTTATCTCCCCTCCAATAATCTTGAGGACCCACCAGTAAAGGAACCCGTGGATGACATCAATCGCTGCGAGGAAAACCTGCTTGCTGTCGTACCAACGGACTCCAACAAGCCCTACGAGGTGCGCGAGATTATCACGGCGGTGGTTGATTCCGGCGAGTTCCTGGAGGTTCAGCCCTATTTTGCCCAAAACATGGTTGTGGGGTTTGCCAGGTTGAATGGACGCCCGGTGGGGATTTTGGCCAATCAACCACGGGTGCTCGCCGGGTGCCTGGATATCAATGCCTCTGATAAGGCGGCAAGGTTTGTTCGTTTCTGCGATGCCTTCAATATTCCTCTTCTGACCTTTGTGGATACCCCCGGCTACCTGCCGGGGACTGACCAGGAGTACGGTGGGATTATCAGGCACGGGGCCAAGCTTCTTTACGCCTATTCGGAGGCTACGGTTCCCAAGATCACGGTGGTGCTCAGAAAGGCTTACGGTGGTGCCTACCTGGCCATGTGCTCCAGGTCCCTTGGGGCAGACCAGGCTTTTGCCTGGCCCACGGCGGAGATCGCGGTGATGGGGCCGGAAGGAGCAGCCAATATCATTTTCCGCCGCGAGATCCAGGAGTCCGATGACCCTCCCAGTAAGCGGCAGGAAAAGGTCCAAGAGTACCGTGATAAGTTTACCAATCCATACGTCGCAGCCGGCAGAGGCTACATCGATGCCGTCATTGACCCGCGGGAAACCCGACCCCGGCTCATCATGGCCCTGATGGCGCTGGCATCGAAGCGGGAGACGCGGCCGGCTAAAAAACACGGTAATATTCCGGTCTAGGAGGAAGAAGGAGTGCTGGCGGAAAGACTCTTACTTGGATTACAGGTGTCGGTCGTCGGGCTTTTTGTTGTGTTTGTTGCCCTCCTTCTGACGGCTGCGATTATTTCCCTGCTCCGGTTCAGCGAGGTAGATGCCAGGGGTAGGGGTGGTCGTCCCCTGCCTGGAGAAGAAAAAACCCTGCCCCCGGCGCATGAACCGGCCCGTGAGGGCTGCGGGTTTCAAGCAGAAAATGGGGTCCTGCCTCCAAAGGTTGTGGCTGCCATTGCGGGGGCGGTAGCCGTGGTGATGGAAGGGCAGAGGACCAACTTTAGAATCCGAGCCGTGCGACGTGTCCCGGCAGACACCGGGAGCACAGCCTGGGTGAGGGCCGGCCGGCTGGAGCTGATGGCAGCCAGAACCCGGATGCTAGAGAGAAAGGAGACCAGAAGATGAGGAAGTTTCGGGTTACAGTGAACGGTGAAGAATACGAGGTTGAAATCGAAGAGGTGCAGGTTGAGGCCAAAACACCGGTTTCTCGAACCGATGGTGTTGTGGATGCACCCGGCTCTTCTCCAGTATCCAAGACCAGGCCCATCCGGGCAGGTGCGCGGAAAGCCCCGAAACCAGAGGTGCCGGAGGACCAGAAACCAAGGCAGCCCCAACCCGCGGCACCGGCGGGAGAGGGGGAGGTTGTGGAAGCACCCTTACCGGGGACTGTTCTCGAGGTCATGGTGAGTGAAGGGCAGCAGGTTGAGGCTGGTGATGTTCTGGTGATCCTGGAAGCTATGAAGATGGAAAACGAAATCGTGGCCCCTGTTTCCGGCACGGTGAGAGAGGTACTGGCGCAAAAAGGCTCCACTGTTAACCCCGGTGATGTTCTGGTGGTCCTGGGCTAAAGGAGGGGAAGACCTTGATCCTGGAAGGATTTCTTAACTTCATTCGTGTTACTGGATTTGCCCACGTTACCGTCGGCCAGATGGCGATGATTGGAATTGGACTCACCCTTCTCTACTTGGCCATCGTCAAGAAGTACGAGCCGATTCTCCTCCTTCCACTGGCGGTGGGGGTGATCCTTGGGAACATACCGCTGGCCAACCTGATGCAGCCGCCGGCCGACGGCCTGCCCGGGGGGTTGCTGTACTACCTTTTCCAAGGGGTGTGGCTGGCCATTTACCCGCCGCTGATTTTCCTGGGCATTGGAGCCATGACCGACTTCGGCCCCCTGATTGCCAATCCCAAGACCCTGCTTTTGGGGGCAGCGGCGCAGCTGGGCATTTTTACCTCTTTCTTGGGGGCCCTTCTCTTGGGTTTTACCCCTCAACAGGCGGCCTCCATTGGGATCATCGGTGGGGCAGACGGGCCAACCTCCGTGTTCTTGACCACCAAGCTGGCCCCGGAACTCTTGGGCCCCATTGCAGTGGCTGCTTATGCCTACCTGGCCCTGGTGCCCCTGATCCAGCCCCCGATAATTTTGGCCATGACCACCGAAAAGGAACGGGCGGTGATCATGGACCAGCTGCGACCGGTTTCCAAGAGGGAGAAAATCCTGTTTCCCATTATTGTGACCATTGTGGTCGGGCTTTTGGTTCCCACGGCTCTACCGCTGGTCGGGATGCTGATGCTGGGGAACCTGATGCGTGAATCGGGAGTGGTTAACCGGCTCTCAGAGACTGTGCAGCGCCAGTTCATCGACGTCATCTCCATTCTCTTGACCCTGACCATCGGGGCCAGTGCCGAGGCGGAAAGGTTTTTTACCTTGGAATTTATCGCGATCCTGGTTCTCGGCCTGCTGGCGTTTATGCTGAGTACCTTCGGTGGCCTGGTCTTAGGTAAGGTCATGTACAGGGTAACCGGGGGTAAAATCAACCCACTCCTCGGTGCGGCAGGGGTTTCAGCGGTTCCGGAAGCGGCTCGCCTGGCCCAGAAAATGGGAGCCAAGGCCAACCCTAGAAATTTCTTGCTCATGCATGCTATGGGTCCAAACGTGGCCGGAGTGATCGGCTCAGCGGTGGCAGCCGGTTACTTCTGGGCCTTGTTACGGTAAAATAGGATGCGGCTTGGGGTGAAAATGATATTGAAGGCAAAAAATTGGTGGGAAGGAGGACTGCCGTGCGGGCATTGAATTTCTATTCCTCCGTCTACCACGCTATTCTTGTTTCCAGGGATAAGCGCTGTACCATCAGGCTGGGGGACAAGAGGGATAAATACAGAGAAGGTGACCTGGTTTGGGTGACCTACGGGGACCGGTTCAGGAAAAGGAAAAAGCTTTATACTGCTGTTTTGGACCGGGTCCAGGTAAAAAAGGTCAGGGAACTTACCGAGACCGACCTCCGGGGGGAAAACCCGGACATGAAAACCACGGAGGATGCCGTCGACCTCTTGGAGAAGATCTATGACCGAAATATTACCATGGATGACACGGTGACAGTTATTTACTTTTCCGAGGTTGGCGATTAGTTTTTATGACCTGGAAGCGGCTGTACCACAAATGATCCAGGTCGAACTTGCCGCCTGGGCTGCCGGAACCGCAGCCACCTGTCTGAGCCTGGAGGGCGGTTTGTGGCTGCGGCCCGGAGCTGCCGAGGTTCATTGCTACCATCCGGTGAGCGTGACGCCGCGAAGAAGGAAGGCCGCGGTGTCGGGATCTTTTCGTAGTAGTGCTCCATGCCGCCACCTGGGGCGGCACCACGAAGCATGAAAATTGGACCCGGTATTCAGCGGGCTGTTGATCGGATAGGATCATGAGTTGCACGCCCGGGGTGCTCCGGAACGAGACCGGTTATGCCGCAGCCCCGGAGGGCCGAGGAATAAGGAAGGCGAGTGGAGGAGCACCCCTGGCCCATCTCTAATCCTCGGGGCGCCGGAGGGGAGCAAGAAACTACCAGCGGGCCGGAAGGCTCGGGGCAGAGCTGGTGGGGCAGGGAAGATTTGGGTCTTGAATTAAGGAAGGTTTCCTGTTATGACAAGGGTAAAGGGGAAACTGAGGAAAGAAGTTTTGAAAAAACGGCAGGAACTGCTGCCGCACGAGATCGAGAAAAGGAGTCGACAGGTCAAAGCCAACCTCTTCAGCCTTCCCGAGTTTACCCGGGCAAAACTGGTCATGTTTTTCATGTCCTTCCGGAACGAGGTCGTTACCCCCCCGATGATTGAGGAAGCCATGAGGCAGGGAAAAGGGGTTGTGATTCCGAAGACCTTAAGAAGTGAAAAGCAGCTCGTCCCTTACCGGCTCCTGGGTATTCCGGACGAACTGGTGCCCGGGGTCTGGGGAATCAGTGAGCCGAATCCTGAGGTACTCCCCCGAGTGGACACCAAGGAAATTGATTTCGTGGTGGTCCCGGGGGTGGTTTTTGACCGGAGGGGTTACCG
>SESX01000010.1 GCA_004367365.1 Candidatus Acetocimmeria pyornia | reverse complement strand
CGCTGGTTAGGCGACAGAGCTTCTTTCAGCTCATCGGCTCAGCAGACATGCTGGGCGAACAAAAAAGGGCGGCCCAGGCCGCCCGAAGTTGGAATCATTCACTTTTTTCCATCTGAAGCCCCCAAGAGAAGAAGGGACAATGGGCTAATCAAGATGCTTGGCGAGGAAATTGGCTGCGGTTTCGGCCAAACGCCGTTCTAAGTCGGTCATTTCCTTATCTCTGGAGAGCAGAAGCACCGAACCAGCGAGACTACCGTCCTTCATGATCGGGGTTGCCACCTGGCCGCGGAATTCGTACCCTTCGACCGCCGGGGGTTCCCCGGTGGTTACTGTCTCTCCCTTTTCCAGTACCGCCTGGACCTCGTCATTAATCTTCCGCCCCATCAGTCCTCTTTTCGGTGCCCCGCTCACAGCGATGATTTCGTCCCGGTCTGCCACAAGGGCGATGTGACCGGTGGCCTCCGCGAGGGAATCAGAATACTCCTGGGCAAAATCGGACAACTCGGCGATGGGAGAGTATTTTTTCAGAATCACTTCCCCGTCCCGGTCGGTGAAGATTTCTAGCGCGTCACCTCCACGAATCCGGAGTGTTCGCCGTATTTCCTTGGGTATGACCACCCGGCCCAAATCGTCTATGCGCCGTACAATTCCCGTGGCCTTCATGGTAAACCCCCTTTTTCAACTTGAGGTAACCGGACCTTCACCGAGGCAATTTGCAGCCGTATAGCTTCATTGGTATTATCCTCAATGCCAAGAATCCTATTCGTCACCCATAGATCACGATTCTCCCCGGCTTGGATCACCTCCGTAGTATGCCCGCAGACCCTTGACGATGGCGTTGGCAATGAGTTCCTGGTAACCAGGGTTGTTGAGGAGCATAAAGTCCTCTGAATTGGTAATAAATCCCACTTCAATAATCAGCGCCAGTACGGGGGCTTCCCTTAACAGGTAGTAAGCCTCACCGGTGGCCTCGTGATGGTACTGGGGATCGGTCAAGTAATTCAGTTCTTTTTGCACGAGCCGGGCCAGGTATTCCCCCTCAGGTGAATCATAATAGTAAAAGGTCAGCGGTCCCCGCACCGACGACTTGCGGTGGGCATTGCTATGAATGCTGATCAGCAGGTCCGCCTGGGCCTCTACGGCAATCTTAATTCTCCCGTCCAATTCTTTCCTCTTCTGCATCCTGGTTCCGTAATACGGGCCGCCTGGGAAGAAATCTCGGTCTGAGTTTCGCGTCAACACCGGTTTCGCTCCCACGGCTTCGAGGGCCCGGTATACTGCCCGGGCGATCTTCAGATTCAGGTCCTTCTCATAGTACCCATCCACAGTGGCGCCCGGGTCTCGCCCGCCGTGCCCGGGGTCGACTACGATTACCTTATCCTTGATCGTTGGAGATGCCGCCGCTCTGATCAGGGAATAAATACCATAGATACTGAAGCACAGGCCCAGGACCAGGGCTGTCACCAGGACAAGGCAACCCCGCCGGGGAAACACCACCAAGACCATGGCTCTCTCTCTTTCCCGTAGGAAGAATAACCGTGACAGTACATGGTATTCCTTTCAACTGGCCCTCATGACCCCTTCCCTCACCCCGAACCTCCCTGCAGGCAGTCCCTGCTTTGGGTACCCTGGTCTGCAGGCACCCGAGCCAGAAGGGAAAGACCAAAGAAAAACCCTGTGGCCCTTCAGCCGCAGGGTTTGCCAATAACCTGGATACCTTGACTTGAAGTACTTTCATGCCTGTTCTTGTTACGTTTCTACAATTTCACCTGCCGGGCAATCCGGTCCATGGCCTCTTTCAAGCGGTCCTCCTCTACGGTGAGGGCGATCCTGATGTAACCTTCACCGTACTCCCCGTAGCCCGTCCCAGGCGCTACCACTACCCCCGCCTGGTCCAAAAGGAGAGCAGTAAACTCCGCCGCCGAGTACAGCCTGGGAACAGGAACCCAAAGGTAGAAAGTACCGCGTGGTTTCTCAACTTCCAAGCCTACACTGGACAGCCCCTCAACCGCTATATCCCTCCGCCGGGCGTAAACCAGGTTCATCTCCTCAAAGAAGGCCTTGGGATTATTTTCAAGGGCTTCAACACCTGCGTGCTGGATGGCGGTAAACTGCCCGGAATCAGTGTTGGTCTTAATAATTCCGAGGGCTTCCACCGCCTCGGCATTTCCGACCGCCGCGCCAATCCTCCATCCTGTCATATTGAAGGGCTTGGAGAGCGAATAGAACTCCACGGCAACTTCCTTGGCCCCTGGAACCTCAAGCACACTAGGGGCAACATAGCCGTCATAGGTCATCTCAGCGTAGGCGTTGTCGTGGCACAAGAGGAGACGGTGTTCCCGGCAGAAATCAACCGCCTTCTGGAAGAAATCCAGGTCCGCCACTGCAGCCGTGGGGTTGTTGGGGTAGTTGAGAAACACAATCTTGGCCCTGGCAATCACATCCTTGGGCACGGCATCAAAATCAGGCAAGAAACCGTTCTCTTTCCGCAAGGGCATTAAGTACGGAATCCCACCCGCCAGCAGGGTATGGGTTTTGTAAACCGGGTAGGCAGGGTCCGGAATCAAAGCGTAGTCTCCCGGGTCGACGAAAGCCCAGATGATGTGCGCCAGCCCCTCCTTGGACCCGATTAGGGCCATTACCTCCCGGTCGGGATCAAGCTCAACCCCAAAACGCCCACGGTAGTACGTAGCCACTGCCTCCCGAAACCGGGCCGAACCCTCGTAGGCCGGGTAACGATGGTTGTCAGCGACCCGCGCTTCACGATTCAGGGCCTCGATGATATGGCCTGGAGTGGGGCGGTCAGGGTCACCGATCCCCAGGCTGATGATGTCCACGCCCCGGGCCACAGCCTCGGCCATTTTTTTATCGATTTCAGCAAAAAGGTAAGGTGGGATCTTGGCAATCCGGTTGGCCGCTTTCATACTTCCTTACTCCTCCTGTTCTCATTCTCTGTTTGAACCGCCCGGCCGGTGAAACTCCCCGGCTCCAGGTCTAGTTGGTGCGATGATCCTCAAAATACGCACCGTCGAAAACCTCTTCTGCCGGCCCCGTGAGGTAAACCCGGCCGTCGTCAGCCCACTCCACCTTAAGGTCACCACCGTCCAGGTGCACCGTTACTTCCCGCTCGGTAAGCCCGAGGCTAGCCGCCACCACCACCGAAGCACAGGCCCCGGTACCACAGGCCAGGGTAACCCCCGAGCCCCTCTCCCAGACCCTCATGGTTATCTCCCCGGGATCGTGAACCTGGACAAATTCAACATTTGTCCTGTTGGGAAAAGACGGGTGGTTTTCCAGTTTCGGCCCCAACAATTCCAGGGGAGCCTTGGTGACATCAGGAACAAACACTACACAGTGAGGGTTGCCCATGGAGACCGCGCTCACCTTTACTTCCTGCCCATCCACCTTCAGGGTCTCCTCCAGGGCCCTTTCCCCAGAAGGCCCCACCATGGGAATTTCCTCCTTTTTAAAACGCGGCCTCCCCATATCTACCTTGACAGCCTTAACCTGTCCTCCCCCATCCCCTTCCAGGATCACTTGGGGTTGTAAAATCCCGGCCCCGGTTTCAATGGAGAAAGATGTCTTCCGGGTTAAGCCTCTCTGATAAACGTACTTGGCGAAGCACCGGATCCCGTTGCCGCACATCTCGGCCTCACTGCCGTCGGCATTGAACATTCTCATCCGGAAATCCGCCTTCTCTGAGGGCAGGATCAGGATTAAGCCGTCCGAACCGACCCCAAAGTGGCGGTCGCTCATCTTACGCACCAGTTCTGGAAGCAGGTGGTCCGCGGGGACCGCCTCCCGGAAACCGTCTATGAACACGTAATCATTACCCAGGCCGTGCATTTTTGTAAACCGCAGGGTACCGCCCACAGTGCCACCTCCAGGACACCTCTCTGTTTCATCATCTTACCATTTTTGGAGAACCTTGTCCAGGTTGGGCGGCCAGAACCGGGCCCGAATCACCACCACCTGGTGCCAGGTAGCAACCGCCAGGTGTTCACCAGGATACTACCTCCTCCGGAAGCCAGAAGAATCATAACCCATTCCCCAACACCCAGGGGAGTAGTATTGAAAATCCCCTGCAAGAACGGTACATGGGTAACCACCAGGAGCATTACGGTTGATAGGGCCACTGCTCCCAGAAGGTGGGGGTTTCGAAAAGGTTCGCAAAACCAATAGGCCGCCCTTTTCCCGCGGCACTCAAAGGAGTGAAACAACTGGGACAGCACCAGGGTAGCAAAGGCCATGGTCCGGGCCAAAACCAGGTCGCGGCCCAGGTAGAGCCCGACGCAGAAAACCGCGAGGGTGCCCAACGAAATCAGCGTCCCTCTACCAAGGATCTTCATGCCCAGGCGGCCCGCAAAGATGCTTTCTTCCGGGGCACGCGGGGGCCTACTCATAATTCCTGGTTCCGGCGGGTCTACCCCCAGGGCCATGGCCGGAAGCCCGTCAGTGACCAGGTTAACCCAGAGGATCTGAATGGGAAGAAGGGGAAGGGGTAATCCGGCCAGGGTGGCCAGAAACATGGTGAAGACCTCACCAACATTACCGGACAAAAGGTAGCGAATAAACTTGCGGATATTGTCGTAGATGGCCCGTCCTTCCCTGATGGCAGCCACAAGAGTGGCAAAATTATCGTCGGTCAAGACCATGGCCGCCGCTTCGCGGCTGACGTCGGTGCCGGTCCGGCCCATGGCCACCCCGATATCAGCCTCCTTCAGGGCTGGTGCGTCATTTACCCCGTCCCCGGTCATGGCAACCACGTGGCCTTTTTTCTTCAGGGCACGTACAATGCGGAGTTTATGGTTGGGAGACACCCGGGCGTAAATCCCAATACCGTCCACCCGCCGGGCCAGTTCCTGGTCACTCATCAGGTCCAACTCCGGGCCCGAAACCACCGCCCTTTCTGTTTCCTCAAAGCCCAGAAGCCGACCCACGGCCAACGCCGTCAGAACATGGTCACCGGTAACCATTACCACCCTGATCCCCGCCCTACGACACAAAGAAACTGCCTCTTTGGCCTCCGGTCTTGGTGGATCCATCATTCCAAAGAGCCCCACAAAGGTCAGGTTTTGCTCGACCCTTTCCAACTCTTCCTCGGAGGGCCGGTGCGGAAGGTGCCGGTAGGCTACCGCCAGCACGCGCATCGCCTGGGTGGCCATCTCCTCGTTGGCCGCCAGGATCTCCCTCCGGTGCTCTTCACCAAGAGCCTGAACCCGTCCTTTGACGTACCGCCCGGAACACAGGCCCAGGATGACATCCGGGGCTCCCTTGACCAGGGCCAGGTACTGCTGCTGGTTGTCTCGAACAATGACGGTCATGCGTTTTCGGTCAGAATCAAAAGGGATTTCAGCCACCCGCCGGTACTCAGCCTCGAGGACGTCATCGGTGAGGCCGGCCTTCCGGGCACAAACCACCAGGGCCCCTTCGGTCGGGTCTCCCCTGATGGCCCACGGATTGGGGTCGGAACGCACCAGCCTTCCCGCCCGCCGCAACCAACCCCGGGAGCAGTTACTGCCCCGGACCAAGGTGGAGTTGTTGCAGAGAGCGGCAATCTTGAGCCCGAGGAAGAGCACCGGTTCATGGACGGGATTAACCCCGGTTCCGCTCGCTAAGAACCTGCCACTGGGCCGGTACCCCTCACCGGTAACCTGGTAAACCCCGTCAGCAGTGTAGATGGATTTCACCGTCATCTCGTTCTTGGTAAGGGTCCCGGTTTTATCAGTACAGATAACCGTGGCCGAACCCAAGGTTTCCACCGCCGGTAAACGCCTCACAACAGCATTTAACCGGGCCATCCGCTGCACCCCCAGGGCCAGGCCAATGGTCACAATGGCCGGCAGCCCTTCCGGAATGGCTGCAACCGCCAGGCTGACCCCAGCCATGAACATGCGCTGCATGGGCTCACCACGGTAAACCCCTGTTACAACAACCAGGGCCACCACCAGGAGGCATGCATCAACCAGGTATTTGCCCAACTGGTTCAAGCGCTTTTGAAGGGGGGTCGTATCGTTCCCTACCTCCTGGATCATGCCGGCGATGGCCCCCATTTCGGTATCCATACCACTGGCCACAACCAGCCCCTTGCCCCTCCCCCTGGTGATCATCGTACCCATGAAAACCATGTTGTAGCGGTCACCCAGGGGGGTGTTCTTGTCTTGGATGCGACCGGGTCTCTTTTTAACCGGCTGGGACTCCCCGGTCAGGGGTGATTCTTCTGCTTCCAGGGCCACCGCTTCCAGAAGCAGGGCATCAGCAGGAACCCGGTCCCCCGTCTCGAGGAGGATAATATCCCCGGGCACTAATTCAGAGGCGGCCTTCTTCTTATCCTCTCCCTCGCGCAGCACCCGTGCCGTCGGGGAAGCCAGCCGTTTAATGGCATCCAGGGATCTTTCCGCCCGGTTTTCCTGGATAAAGCCTAAGATCGCATTCAACACCACGATGGCGAGTATGGTTGCCGCATCGGCAAACTCACCCATGAAAAAAGAAAGGAAGGTGGCCCCCAGCAAGACAAGAACCATGAAATCCTTGAATTGTTGGATAAAGATTGACCAAGCCGGGGTTTTCCGCCTTTCCCGGATGCAGTTGTAGCCGTATTCCTTCAACCGGATCGCGGCCTGCCCCTCGTTCAGACCACGTTCAAGGTCAACCCCAAACCACGCGGCCGCCTCCTCAACATCAATCGTATGCCAGGGTCTTGCTGGCAATCGTCAACTCACCTCGCCACCGGGTTTTGCAAACTGTCCTATTATCCATATTCAAAGCTTTTTCCGGGTATGCTCCACCTGGGGGTTCGGGGTTTTCTTCTGGTGACCAGAAGGATTCTGGGGTGTGACAGCGAATGTCCTTGAACAACCTTGAGGACTGATCATCATGGCTGAGGAAAGGTTGGGGGGTTGAAGGGAATGACGCGGGTTGCTTTTCAGGGTGAGCCGGGAGCCTACGGAGAAGATGCCGTGGCCAGGTTTTTCGGTGTCCAGGCTACGGCAGTTCCGTGCCGTGCCTTCAAGGAAGTGTTTGAAAGAACCGAGAAGGGAAGCGTGAACTTCGGCGTGGTTCCGGTGGAAAACAGCTGGGCCGGCAGTATCAACGATACCTACGACCTGCTCCGCTACCACCGCGTCAAGGTCTACGGGGAAATCAACCTGCGTATCCGGCACTGCCTCCTGGCCCTTCCCGGTCAGACCATGTCAGACATCAAGCAAGTCTACTCCCATCCCCAGGCCCTGGCCCAGTGTGCTGATTTCATTGAAAAACACCAGCTGGAGGCCGTACCGGTTTATGATACCGCCGGTGGCGCCCGGATGATCAAGGAAAAAGAAGCCAAAAGGTCTGCCGCCATCGCCAGCCAGAGGGCTTCAGAGCTTTACGGGCTGGCAATTTTAGCCAGCGATATTCAGACGGTAGATCATAACTACACCAAGTTTTACGTCATCGCGACCAAACCTGCTCCCTATTCTCCCAACAGCAAAACCACCATGATCATGGCCGTACCTAACAGCCCCGGTGCCCTTTACCGGTGTCTGGGCGTGCTGGCCGAAAGGAACATCAACCTGACTAAGCTGGAATCGAGACCCCGGAGGGATAAACCATGGGAGTATCTTTTCTACGTGGACTGCGAGGGCCATGTCCAGGACCCGGCCTTGCGGGAGGCCGTGGCTGAATTAAAAAAAGCCACCACCTACCTGAAAATCCTCGGCTCTTTCCCGAAAGCCGAGGACTGAAAGAAACCGACCTTTTCCGTGGCAGTTGCGCACCGTACCAGTGATCGCAATCCAGCCCAAAATTTCTGGGAAACCCAATCATCTTGCCGCTGGAGAGGCAACCGGCTTGTAGAGGCCCGCGCCGGCCCTTTTTCTCCTCCTGCGCCAGAGCAGGTCAACAAAGGCCTCCAAGCGGGTCCTGACCCCCGCCTCTCCTGTTTGCTCATCCAGAAAGAAGGTCAGAACCGGAATATCATAATCCCGACTGACTTGAGGCATCAAGCTCCGGGCCACAATCTCGGGTATGCAGGTAAAGGGAGCCAGCTGGACCACACCATCAAAACCATCCTGAGCATACAGGATGGTATGGCCGACCGAGTCCTGGCCATGCCCCCCGATCATCTCCGGCATGTAGGGCGCAGCCGCCTTTTTGACTGTCACCCCGTGTTTCACCCTGGCACTGTCCAAAACAGCATTGTCGCGCGTCCAGCCGGTAAGGAAGATGGACCGGTTGACTTCCACCCCCATTTCACCTAACATCCGCTCCAGGTCAAGGTTGGAGGCCGGTTCCAGGACCACGTAGATCTCTCCCACAATCCCGACCTTCAGGACCTCCCGGTCGGGATCCATGGGTACGCTTTTCATCATTCTCAAGGCCTCCAGGCGGGCTTGTTTGATCTCTTCTTCGGTACAGGCATCATCAAGGAGCTTGAGGGCCCTTTGGTAGGTACGGGTCGAAGAACCCTGTTCCAGTTCTCGGGGGCGAACCCAGTGGAGGGCCTTTTCCGTATCATCCAAGGCCTTAACCTTGCTCCAAGCCTTCTTGATCACCCTCCAGAGCTCGGACCAGGAGCGATCCCCCTTCAAAAATCTCAGCTTCCTGAGAAAGTCCAGGTACCCCCAGCGCGGCGGCTCGAGGACAACCATCTTGAATTCATAGCCCAGGTCTTCGAGAATTTTCTTCTGTAGCTCGGCATAAAGCCCGGCCCGGCAGGGGCCAACCCCGCCGGTGGTGACAATGGTGTCGGCCCCCTGCTCGAGAACCTCAAGGTAGGTTCCAAGAAGGATCTTTAAGGGCAAGCAGGCAAACTCGGGCGCGTACTCGGTACCCAAGCTCAGCGTCCGGGTCGATGGACGGGGAGGGACAACCACCTCATGACCTAGGTCTCTGACCAGCATCTTGAAGGCAATAGGGGATGTCCCCATGTGGGGAAAACTAATCTTCAATTTGGGCCCCCTCCCCCCGGTAGGGATCTCTCGTGGCGCCGGACCATATCGACAAAGGCCTCCAGCCTGGTCCTAACCCCGGCATCCCCGGTGTGTTCGTCGATCATCAAGGACATGAAAGGAATCTGACGGCACCGTTTGGCCTCCAGCTCCATCATTTTGTCCACCATGGAATCCGGTCCACAGCCGAAGGCCGTAACGTGGATAATACCGTCCACTCCACCGTACTCAAAGAAATGATACGCAGCCTTTAGGGCTTCATCACTGTACATCCAGAACAATTCTTTCCCAAGGCGAGCCGACTGGCGTCTCAAGACCTCGGGAGCAAGCATTTCCGAGGTCACCACTTCAACCCCCAGCTCGCGCAGTTTCCCGACCAAGTCTACACTTACGAAAGGGTCGTAAATCTCGTAGGGGTAACCCAGGACGGCAAACCTCAGGTCAGGTTTGCACTGCTTTCCCCGGCCAGTACTGATGACGTCCGAGGCGTCCATCCCCCGGCCCCAGGCCTTGATGGCCTCTGGAGCTGTGAGGCCGGACCGAAGAAGCCGCTCAAACCGGGCCAGTGCCTTAAGGGACTTCAAATAGGCCCGTAAGGTCCTCAGGAACCCACCACCGAAATACTCTGCTACCCGGCAGCACACGCGCCAGAGTTCCCGCCGACCGTTTCTCAGGTCCACCCTAACGTCGATCAGAGGCGGCAGGTTTTCGATGGAGTAGCGGACCATGTCGGGTAAACCAAGGAATTTCGGGCAAAAAACCTTTCTGCCCCGCGTGCTTACAAGGCGGGGAATGAAAAGGAGATCAACCTTGCCCAACAGGTCCATCACATGACCGTGAAAGAGTTTGATGGGAACGCAAGCCTCAGATACAGCCTCCTTGACACCCTGGTCCAGAATTTCCCGCGTTGTCCAGTTCGACACCACCACTTCTGCTCCCAGCTCTTCAAGGAAGGTCTTCCACATCGGGTGGTAGGTATAGTAGGACAGAGTACGCGGGATACCTACCTTGACCGCCATGAGTCCCTTCCTCCCTTTGCCGGTTCAAAACCGGTTCCGACTGCATTTACCCAGCCAGAAATATTCACCGGCAGCCGTTTGATTCCTTCCGAACGGCCAGGGTCGGGAAACCTAGTGGGGCTCCTGGAAGATCCTTTCAATTCTTTCCTGCTCGGATATGGGCCGTCCAGTTGAAGGGTCTACAGCCCGGCAGGTTCCGTCGATCATCTTGGTGACCAAACCACCCCGGGCTGACGGGTTGCCCTTCAAGTGTGGGGCATCCAACAGTCCGATCTCAATTGCCCGAGCCAGAATATCGGGGTCGGCTAGAGGATCGGCTGACTTCCCTGCACCTAGAGCAGATACAGCGTCGAGCAAAACCTTTGCTTCCGCCAGAAGCTCCTCTTTCCTTTCCCGCACCCTGGGATCCAAGGTAAGGTCCGGTAAACCGTAAAGACAGTTGCGGATCACCCCGCGAGCAATCTTGCAGGCCTCAATAACATCATCGGGGGTGGCAGCATGGTCGGCCTCGCTGAAGCTAACCACGTGAAGGATGTGGGGTCTTACCGCCATTTGAACCAGAATCGAGCTGGCCAGCTGCCCCTTGGCCACATCCATGTCGGCTGCAAGGGAGGCCAGGCCCGTCCTGACCTGGCGGTAGGACCGGAACCTCTTGCCAGCACCATTTTCATTATGCAGTGATTCGATGAGCTCAATCTTTGCCAGCATCTTGGCCAGGTCCCCAACCGGTGACGTCCCCAGTGGTGTGTTGAACATGTACTGGGCCACGTAGTGGGTTACCCCCGCCGCCCGGGCATTGTAAGCAGCCAGGTAGGCCATTACCACGGCAATGGTATCGTGGGCATCCCTCAAGCTCCAGTGGTGGGCCTCGTTCACCTCGACGGGTATGCCCTTTTCGGCGTGCCACCTCATGAGCTGTTGGCTCTCCATGATTGATTGTCGCACCGGTCGCGGTCCTCGACCGTCCAGGACATTGTACCAACAAAGTGGAACCGCACACCAAGCGTTCTTAATGGTCTCAAGGAGGATTTCGGCCATCTGGAAGACATCGGCCGTCCCGCTGTAGCACCTCATCAAGGGGTAGTTGCCCCGGCGGGAAGCCTGGTAAAGGGCTTCAAAATCCTTACGGCTCCGGACGGGAACCCCACCGGCCCCATCGCGGGTTGGGTCCATGCGCTCTGGGTGAAAAAAGGCACTCTGGGCGTTTTGGTCAGGGCCGATGGAGATCACATCAAGCACCCCGGACTCGGCAATCCTTTTCACCCCTTCCACAGTCCTTTCAAGAGACGGAAGCCCAAAATGGTGTCGGATTACGGGATATGGTTCCTTGCCTTCGATTCTTTCCACAAGGGTATCCGGGTAGTAGACACGACCTTCCTTTTTTTGCCGGCCGTGCAGAAAAGCAATGACCTCATCTACATCGGCATGACCACTAAACACTGCCTCGAAAAACCCGGTTTCCTCTGCTACCCGACACACAGGCGGGGTCCCACCGAAAACATAACGCTTTTCAGCCAGCCCTGTTTCCTGTGCTGCTGCCTCCAATTCCTCGAAGAGCTTGCTGGCCACCTCAGGGGTGAGGCGGTAGCTGACGGCCACAATATCCGGGTCTTCCTCCAGTACCGCCCCCATGAGTTCATCAATGGAGGTAGCCGGTCCCAGAAAGAAGGTACAGTATCCCTGTTCCTCTGCCAAGCGCAGGAAATTAAGCAGGCCCGCGACATGGACGCAGTCTCCGACGGCAGCTCCAACAATGGTTCCACGCTTCTCCATTGTCAATACGAAACCTCCCCTTCTTCAGGACGCCAGCCTTCCATCACCAGGCGCTGGATATCTTCAACCCCCATTCCAGTCAGCCCCAGCCGGTCAACTGTTCGACCGATGGACCAGTAATCAACCTCATGGATCAGGGAAGCCATGTGGATGATGTGTTCGATGGTAGGGGTTGGCACCTTGAAGGATTTGCCCAGGGAAGCAATGGGTACCAGGCTCGACGGAACATCTTCGAAAATGTAGCGGTGGTACAGACTGGAAGGAGCCTTGATTCCCTTGTATCCCTCGTTATTAAGGACAGCCTCGTAAAGGGTGCTGCCCACGACCCCGTAGGCTGCTTCCAACCATTCGCGGGCAGAAATCGCCCTCACCCCCATGGAAGCCGCAACGGCCACCCGTTCGTTGTCCATACTTTCCAGGATCTTTGCCACCGAAGGGGTAATACCCTCATGGTAGTAATCAAAATCACCATGGGTGGATTCGATCCGCGCCGCGTTTAAGATGGTCAGGGCGGGGTGAAAGATGGCCCCCATGTTGTCCATGCTGGTCTTCAGAACATTCTCGGCAGCCACAAACTGCGGGAAAGCGCGGTTGATGGTCTCAACCACTCTCTTGGTTTCTGAAGCCGGAAGTGCGGCCACCGGCACAGAATTCTTTACCCGGAAGATCCTGGACTGGGCCGGACCGGTGGTTCGGCTGGCAAAAATAAAGGTCTGGGCCTCAGCCACCACCGCCGACCGGTCACGACCGTACTCACGTATCGTAGAATCAAACTCCAAGGCACCACCGGTTCGACCTGGATTCAGCACCACGATCTGACCACTTGTCAGGTAAGGGGCGCAGATTTGAGCCAGGGAACGGTGGGCACAGGCAGGCACCACCACCATCGCCACGTCGACCCCTTTGAGGGCCGCCTTGATATCGGTGGTAACCAGGTTTAATGCCCCAAAACCCCTGACATCACCTTCAAGCTCTACGCCTCCCCGTGCCTTGACAGCTTCAATCCTCTCAGCAGTCTTATTGTATAGATTGACCGAATAGCCCTTGATGGCCAGGTAGGCGGCCATGGCCAGCCCCCCGTGTCCTGCACCTAGGACCGCAAAACGGGGGTAATCGTGACGCCTGACAAGTTTCAAGTGTTTGGGCAGGTGTAACGGCTTAAGTCTTCTGGGCATACCTGGCGCCTCCTTTCCTGGTCTTATCTTCTCTTCCGGGTTAAAAACCACGCCTGACCTGGCGTGGCATTGGTAATCAAAGAAATGGTCTTGCTCATGGTCCGTTGACCAGGGTAGACCTGCCCAACATCTGGTTAGGTGTCCCCTGCCAGCACCCGATGTAAAAAGTAGGTTTACAAGAAATTGTCTCTTGGAAAATAAACCCCTTTAATTATATCCTAATCAAGAAAAGGCTGTCAAAAACCCTGAACCGTGATCTCCGCCTGCTCCTTTTCCCGTCACCTCACCACACAACCTTTGCCTGGAAGCCGGAGCTCAAAAGAAAAAGCAGTCTTGCGACTGCTAAATCCATGCCTACCTTGACTTCTTGTACGGCGTCACCGCCCTGGAGGAAACCGAGATCATCAGTAAGCATCAAGTCTAAGGTTCTTAATGCTTCTCCAGGTACACGATACAGAACATTGACAAAGCCCTTACCGGTTTTCTCCCCCTTATTAGGATCGATGAATTCCAACTTATATCCTTCAGGTAAATATGTCGGCAGACGTACCGGGAAACCTACTTTTGCTGCCGCTTCAGCGGCTGTGGAGTATTGTGGAGTTGGTTCTCCATTTCTAACTACCATGCCGCTGCCTTTGGTTTTGGTCACGTCTTTCTCGTTGACTGAACCAACGTTATCTTTGATTTTGCCAAAAAATCTAACCATTCCTCCGCATTTCCGGACGTCGCAACTTATTAATCTGACGGTAGCACTGGATAAACGCTTCCTGAGTAACGTCTTCAGCAATATCCTTTAGACATGTTATCAAATAAGCTGCGCGAAGAGCTTTAGTGCTGTACCGTTCGACCAAAATCTCAAAGGCCTCCAAGTCACCCTGCTGGCAGCGTTTTATCAAAGTAACATCGTCCACATTCACCTCTCCTTTCGTTTGGGAGCTCCGTCGTTTGGGAGCTCCGTCTATTATAAAAGAGACAACAACTAAGAAAAGGGTTCATTTTGTGAGGAAAAAAGTTTCGCGGTGTATAGAGGAAAATAAACGGATATCTAAAAGTTTTTCATTACAACCATCAAGTTCGCCAGTGACGTTCATCAGCCACCAGACTTTGAAATTCGGCTTCCATAAGCCCAAGACCGGGCACCTCGTCTTTATCAAGGGCAGAAACATAAGTGAGTTTCTTGTTAGCAATGGCTTTAAGACCGGAAACCATGCGGCGGTCAAACACCAGAAGACATCGTTTAATGCCAAAGCGTTCTTGGAGGACTGTCAACAAATCTTCTACCGTGGTAACATCCTGGGTATTGCCTGGCATCACCCGCCAGTAAAAAGGGTAGCCATCCGGCGTGACCACCAAGGCGATAGTGATTTGAAGTCTGTCAGGCCGATGGTCGCGGGAATAACCATGAGCAACCAAAATGCATTTTGCCCCTTCAAAATAGCTGAAGGTGATATCGTAAAAGACAGCCTTTTCATCAGAGTAAAAGTTAAGGATATATTTACGATTCGCAAAAAAATATTTTTTATATCTCTAAATTGGTGTGTTATTAATTTACAGAATGTAATAGATGGAGAAGATGGAGATTACTTGAGCTGTGGCAAACGTCTAAAAAAACTTAAAAACTTAGACAGAATAAAGGTTTAACTCAACTGGAATTAACAAAAATAGCAAAAAAATTAAGCATAGCAAATCCACGCTTTCATTATACGAATCTGGCAAAAGAGAGCCTGATTATGACAAATACTTCAAAAACTGAACGATTACTTCGATGTAACTGTCGAGTCTCTTTTGGGATGCGATAGTTCCCCAAAGGGAAATGAAGCCAACGATACCGAAACCCGAGCCAAAGAAATCCTGGACCGCAGCCACCCGGAAATAGTTGACCTCCTCTACCGGGTGCCGGACCTCACTGAGGAAGAACGGGAGTCTCTGGCCGAACACTGGAAATGGGCCATGAAAATGATTGAGAATGAGAGAGAGGAGAAAGAAAAAAGAAAAAGGTAAATAATAAAAGCAAAAAGTAACTGTAGGAGGCTGGCATATGGTCATCAAACGTTTTACAGCCGCAATTACCAAAGAAGGCAGATGGTATGTTGCCAAAAGTATTGAAGTGGAAGTTGCCTCCCAGGGTAAAACGGTGGAAGAGGCCCTGGCAAACCTGAAAGAAGCATTGGAACTTTATTTTGAAGATGAAGATTTACCAATAAATTACCCGACACCTATCATAGCACCGTTAGAGGTTGACATATCCCGTGGCTAAGAAAATGCCCGTATTATCCGGCAGGGAGGTCATTAAGCTTTTATCTGGCCTCGGCTTTGTCCAGGTAAAGCAAAAGGGCAGCCATGTAAAAATGAAAGGTATTCACAACCAAAACAAAAGAACGGTTATCATTCCGCTTCATAAGGAATTAGCACCCGGGACTTTGGCATCAATTCTTAAACAAGCAGACATAACAATTGAGGAGCTTATTAAAAAGAAATAAATACGATAAAAAAATATAATGACCCCATAGAGAGGTTGACACTCGGCTAACGGAGGGATGACATCCGCTCACATCGAATTCTGAATCGGGAGGTATTTGAGGATGAGCGAGAAACACATACCCCAGAAACGTAAACGTTGGATTGCTAATGCCAAATGGTGATAGTGCTCGAAGGCCTTAAAGGCCAGGAAACTGTTGCCGAGTTGTGTAGACGTGCTGGTATTAGCCAATCCATGTACTATGAGTGGAAGGACAACGTCCACGATCCAGCCGCAGTGCATCGACAGATGTGGCAACATGGCCTTAGCCAACGCCCGTCGCACGGCCAGCGGGTCCCAGGGACTTTGGTTCACAAACTGCTAAAGCGCCTGCTCATCCCCTCCATACCGATGGGCCGGGGCCACCGCGGTCTTCCGCCCTCCTTCCAACAACAGCCCCTGCACCTAAAACGCGCCCCAATGCCGCCGTTCCGCTCGGCCCACCTCCTCTAGAATGGGTTTCAGAAACTCTGCCAGCCGCCAGCGACCTTCTTGAAGTTCTCGATGAGCAAGCATGCCGATCCATTCGCCACCATGCTTGGCTTTTCTTTCCACTTAACGACCATCTTGAGTTTACGGTTGCAATTTTTCACAGCTTCCAACCTCCTGGTTGTCTTTTGGTTTTCTACAAACGTTTTACCAGGAGGTCTTTTTATTGTCAACTACAACCTAAAACATTACAGGAATACTCTGCCCTCCGGGCCTGCGGCATAACCGGTCTCGTTTCGGAGCACCCCGGGCGTGTAGCCCATGATATTACCCGATTAAGGGGCCGCTGAATACCTTCTCCAATTTTCATCCTTCGTGGTGCCGCCTTTTGCGGCGGCATGGAGCACGACTACAAAATGTCCCAACAGCGCCGGGCATCTTTCGCGGCGTCACGCTCACCGCATAGTTGTAATGAACCTCGGCAGCTCCGCGCCGCATCCACAAGTTCGCCCTAGCGGCTCAAACAGGTGGCTGCGGCTGGTCCTGCACACCACGATCTCAATTTCGGGTTTGAAATACCCTTCCCCCGGTGATATATTTTCATTGTGTCCAACCTTATCCTGGATGGTGATGGATATGTCATATGACGGCTTAGTGATGTCCGCTGTCTGTGCAGAATTGAACCAAGAACTGGTGGGCGGCAGGGTCCAGAAAGTCTACCAGCACGGAAAATATGAGATTAGTTTATCCGTCTATCACCACACAGCCCACCGGCTCTTTCTTTCAGCAGACCCAAAACTGGCACGCGTCCACCTGACCTGGCAAGACCATCCCCATCCAGAAAGGCCACCCCTTTTCTGCATGGTACTGCGCAAGTACCTGGTCGGAGCCAGGCTCACCCACGTCCGCCAGGAGGGATTAGACCGGATTCTTTACCTGGTGCTCACCTCCACCGGGGAACTGGGCGAACCGGTAGATCTGACCCTGGTGGTTGAGGTCATGGGGAAACACAGCAACATCATCCTTCTGGACAAGGACGGCTCCATCATCGATGCCATTAAGCGTATTGGCCCACAGCTAAGCCGGCACCGGTCCGTTCTCCCCGGGGTAGCCTACACCCCTCCCCCGGCCCATGAAAAGATTCACCCGTCAGACCTGGAAAAGAAGCGGCTTCATGAGGCCTTAGAGGAGCACCCCAAGAAGTCTGCCTGGAAAACACTTGTGGACCTGATTGACGGAATCGGCCCGCAGTCAGCGCGGGACTTGGTGGAGAGGGTTGGCCTCAACCCGGTGGTAACGGGAGAGGAGTTAGGCAAGGAGCCTGTTAACCGTTTGCTGGCAGAAATTCGCCGCTTCGGTTCTCATGTCAACGGCAGTCAATATACACCAGCAGTTATCAGGGACGAAAAAGGGGGCTTCGCCTATCTCACACCTTTCACCCCCTGTCATCTCCCTGACTGCAAGATTCTCACCTTTTCTTCCATGAGCCAAGCCACGGAAACCTATTTCCGGCAACTGGAAGAGCACCAGCGGTTTTCCGAACTCCGGAACAGCCTGAGGCGGGCCGTTAACGACCACCTGGAGAAAAGCCGGCGCAAAGAACGAAAACAGGAGATCACCTGGCAAAGGGCCCAAAAGGCTGACTTCTACCGGTTGAGCGGAGAACTCCTTACAGCCAATCTGCACCGGATCGAGAAAGGTCAGACCTTGATTACACTTCCAAACTACTACGACCCAGAAGGAAGGGAGATTAAGATTCAACTAGATCCGAAACTCTCCCCACCGGCAAACGCCCAACGGTTTTTTCACCGTTACCGTAAGGCCAAGAAGACCCTTGACCGGGTTCAGAAGGAGCTGAGAAACACCAAGGCCGAAATCTCCTACCTGGAAGGGGTTGAGGATGCCATCTCCCGGGCAGAGGACCTCAAGGTCCTGGAACAGATCCGGGAAGAACTACGCCAGGAGGGCTTCTTGGGGGCCAAAAAGACAAGATCCCCCAGGGGTACACGTCAACCCTCCGGGCTGTCTCAACCCTGGAAGTACCTCTCTTCTGACGGGTTTGAGATCTACGCGGGAAAGAACAACCGCCAAAATGATAACCTGACCATGAAACAGGCCAAGCCTGAGGACTTGTGGTTTCATACCAAGGAAATACCCGGATCCCACGTCATCCTACGGACCGAAAAAGGAAAGCCGGTTCCGGAAAGAAGCCTGAGAGAAGCCGCCATCATCGCTGCCTATCACAGCAAAGCCCAAAACTCCAGCAATGTCCCGGTTGACTACACCCAGCGTAGGTTTGTGCGCAAACCCAGAGGGGCCCGGCCCGGGTTTGTCCTTTACGACCACCACCAGACTCTCTACGTGACACCTGAGGAGGAAAAGGTTCTGAGAATGCGGCAGGGTAATTAGCAATAGGTCAGTCCAGCCGGATGGGTCTGGAGAGAACCTGCTTCAGGAGCCGGACACAGTTCTCGGCGTCCTCCAGGCTGGCCATTTCCGAGGGGCTGTGGACGTACCGCACAGGAATGGAAAGGACGCCAGAGGGCACCCCTTCCCTGGTCAGGTGAATGGCTCCGGCATCGGTGCCGCCAAATTCGAGAACCTCAAACTGGTAAGGAATGCCTTGTTCTTCGGCTGCATCCACGAGCAGCTTCTTGACTGCAGGATGGGTCATCACACTCCGGTCCTTGATCTTTACGGCCACCCCTTTCCCTACAGATACTTCCAGGCGCCGGGCCTTGGGGGTATCTCCGGTGGCAGTAACGTCCACAGCGATCCCCACCTCTGGGTCTAGCCCGTAAGCCGCGGTCCGTGCCCCCCTGATACCAACCTCCTCCTGAACGGTAAAGACAAAGAATACCAGGTTGGGGGTTTCCTGGAGTTCTTTGAGGGTCTGAACCAGTACCGCACACCCGATCCTGTCATCCAGGGACTTCGCCAGAATAGTATCGCCCATGTTGTGCACCGGGCCCCAGAAGGTCGCAAGATCGCCGACCCTCACCTTCTCCAGGGCCGAAGACCTGTTCCGGGCACCGATGTCGATAAAAAGCCTGGAAACCTCCAGGTCTTTGATGCTGTCCAGTCTTTCGGTACCAATGGTACCTACCGTTCCATTGGCAAAAACCACCCTCCTTCCGGGGAGGAAATAGGGGTTGATGGAGCCGACCCGGTCAAAACGTAAAAAGCCCTCTTCGTCCACGTGGGTCACCATCACCCCCACCTCGTCCATGTGGGCCGATAACATGACCCTGGTCCCACCTTCGCGGCCTGCGGAAGCAATGAGATTACCGAGAGCGTCGGTCCAGACCTGGTTGGCGTGCGGCTCAATCAGGGCCCGGATGGCCTCCCGGACCCACTCCTCGTTGCCAGAGGGCCCGTGGATCTGGGTCAGTTCACCGATAAGGTCGTTCATAAACGGAAACCCCCTTTTTGAATGCTGTCTAGAAAAAGTCCCAAGAGCTGAATCGTATACTCCAGGTCCCTGAGGCTGATGACACAAACCGGGGAATGCAGGTAACGGCAGGGGACGGAAAGACTCGCCGTCGGAACCCCTGTCCGGGTCAGGTGGATCCGGCCGCTATCGTTCCCACCGGCGGTAGCCCGGCGGTACTGGATGGGAATCCCGTTTTTGTCGGCCAGTTCCACAAGGTGGCGTACAATTCTCCGGTCCGCTATGGAAGTGGCATCCATGAGGCTGACGGCCGGTCCCTGACCGAGCCGGGTTGCTTCACCGTGTTCCTCGGTCTCCGGGGTATCAGCACAGGTAGTGGCTTCCACCACCAACGCCAAGTCAGGGTTGATGCGGAAAGCCGCCGTCCCGGCGCCGCGCAGGCCTACCTCCTCCTGGACGGTAAAGACGGCGTAGACAGGGAAATCGTAGTCTTTCTCAAGGATCTCCATCAAGGCTGTACAGCCCACCCGGTCGTCAAAGGCCTTACCCCGGGCTAAACCGTCACCAAACTCCTGGTACGCAGTAACAAAGGATATGTAATCACCTAGCTTGATTACTTGCTCCGCTTCTTCCCGGGTTCGGGCTCCAATGTCAACGTAGAGGTCTTCTGTCTTGAAAACCGCCCGCTGCGCCTCGGGTTTTTGCAGGTGAACCGGGCCAGCCCCGATCACACCCGGAACTTTCCCCGGACCGACCCGCACGGGCTGGGAAGGAAGAATCCGGTCGTCGATCCCCCCAACCTTCTTGAAACGTAAGAGTCCGTTCCTTTCTACCCGGGAAAGGATCAACCCGACCTCATCCATGTGGGCTGCCAGCATCACCCTTGGTTTTCCGGTACCTTTTCCCTTGAAGGCAATCAGATTGCCCAAGGCATCAATCTCGGTTCGGGCCAGGTCGCAGATCCTGTCCAGAATGAGGTTCCGAACATCCTTTTCATCACCCGCCACCCCTGCCGCCTCAGATAAGCCCTTTAGGACCATTTCAATCCCTCCAGGTACTTCTTGTCAACCTGACCGATAAAGGAAGCCAAGAGATAGGCTGTATTAACCAGGTCAGAGGTCACCAGGGTCTCCACGGTCGTATGCATGTACCGGAGGGGGATGGAAACCAAGGCGGTAGCAATACCGGTACGGCTGATCTGAATGGCACGGGCATCGGTCCCCGTAGGACCTGGCGCGATCTCCAGCTGGTACGGGATGTGGCGGGATTTGGCCACTTCAACCAGGTCCCGGTGCAGATTCGGGTGGATGTTGGGTCCGAGAGCCACCGCCGGCCCTTTACCCAGTTCAATGGTATCCTCCTCGGAAGTTCCGGGCATGTCGCCGAAGCCGACGTCCACCGCAATCCCGATGTCAGGTTCGATACCATAAGTGCTGACTACCGATCCCCTGACTCCAACCTCTTCCTGGACCGTTCCCACGAAGTAGACGTCGGCCTCGTGACGGACCCGCTCCAGTTCCCGGGCTGTTTCATAGAGGACCACAAGGCCGGCCCGGTCGTCAAAGGGACCTCCGGCCACCGTTTTTCCCTGCAGGCGTTCAAACCGGCGCTTCAGGACCACCGGGTCACCCACCGAGACCAGCTCCCGGGCCCTGGTTTCCCCGTACCCAATGTCAATGAACATCTTCTCAACCTTAACCACTTCCTTCCTCTCCCCCGCCGAAAGGAGGTGGGGTGGTTTCGCACCAATCACCCCAGGCAGCGGCTTTTTACCCAGAACCGTAACCTCCTTGGCCAGCAGGACCCTGGGGTCGAAACCACCTACGGTGGTAAAGCGGAGGAATCCTCCCTTGTCCACCTTGGTTACCATTAACCCAATTTCATCCAGATGGGCGGCCACCATCACCTTGGGGCGTGGTTCCTCACCTGCACCCTTTTTCAGGGCAATGGCATTCCCCAGGCGGTCACGCCTGACCTCATCAACTACGGTAGTGATGGTTTTCTCCCAAAACGCAGCCACCCTGTTTTCGTAGCCAGAGATACCCCATTCCGTGGACAACCGTTCCAACAATTCTACTGCTTCCAACCAGCATCCCCCTTCCGGCTGCAGGGCCCCCTGGTCTCACCTGGTAGCTGTCGGCTCCCTGGTTTGACAAGTTCCAACCCCCTGCGGCAGAGGGGACATTCCTCCGGCAGGTAGGCCTGGATCTGCATGCGGACCAGGGCAGCTAGGTCGGTACCGAAATCCACCTTCCCCCCGCTCCGGTCCACCAAAACCCCTACACCCACAACGTCAGCCCCCTGTTCCCTCACCAGGTCGACCACTTCCCGCACGGAGCCGCCGGTGGTCACGACATCCTCCACCACCAAAACCTTTTCTCCCGGGGCAATGGAAAAACCGCGGCGCAGGCACATGCGCCCGCCCTCCCTTTCGGCAAACAGGGCCCGTGCCCCGAGGGCCCTGGCTGTTTCATAGGCAATGATGATGGCACCAATTGCCGGGCCCACCACTACTTCCACACCCCGGCCCGAAAAAAAGGAAGCCAGGGTCGAACAGAGCTTCGCGGTATGGGCCGGGTACTGCAGGAGACGGGCACACTGCAGGTACCGGGCACTGTGCCGTCCGGAGGTCAACAGGAAATGCCCTTCCTGGAGTACCCCCACAGAGCGAAAAAGGTCCATAACCCAACGGGAATCTATCTGATTGGAACCAGCGTCCATTACGCACCCTCCATTTCCGCAAGAATCCTTTCCACCGCCGCTACCGGGTCAGGGGATTGTGTAACCGGCCTGCCGACCACCAGGAAGTCAGCGCCGTTTCGCAGGGCTTCCGCCGGGGTCGACCGGCGCCTCTGGTCGCCGCGAGCAGCCCACTCCGGTCGGATACCAGGGGTGACAATGAGAAAATCGTCCCCACAAGACTGGCGTATCGCCCGGACCTCACCTGGGGACGCCACCACGCCGTCCAGGCCGCAATCCTGGGCCAGGCGGGCCCATGCCACCACCCGGTCCAGGACCTCACCTTCAATACCGAGTTCAGAAAAAACGCGGGCATCAATGCTGGTAAGGACAGTTACCCCCAGGACCAGGGGGCGACCTCTCTCCCGGCGACAGCCGGCCACCAGGTCGGAGTCGCTGCCCACACCGCCCTTGGCAGTGACAGCCCTCACGGCAGCCTCCATCATTTCCCTTCCGCCGGCAGCATGGACGTTAAACATATGTACCCCCATCCCGGACACCCGGGCTGAAGCCCGGGCCACGGTATTTGGGATGTCGTGAAACTTGAGGTCCAAGAAAACCCGGACCCCTTGGTCCAAGACAGCCTCTACCACCGCGGGCCCACCGGCACAAAAGAGTTCAAGCCCGATCTTGTAAAACCCGACGTGGTCGCCCAGGGCAGTTACAAGGTCAAGGGCGCGCTGCTGGTCGGGTAGATCCAGGGCCACGATCAACCGTTCCTTTGCCTCCCTAGAGGTCAATGTTTTCTCCCTCCCGTCTTAGGACCTCCGAGCCAGGCCGACCACCTCGGTAACTTTCCTAAAGCCTTTCTCTTTCAGGTACTTCTCGATACCGTCCACGATTTTCAGGGGAGCCGTCGGGTCAACAAAGGTCGCCGTACCTACGGCCACCGCTGAGGCCCCGGCCATGAGAAACTCCAGGGCATCCCTGGCATTGCAGATTCCACCCATCCCGATTACCGGTACACTGACCGCACCTGCCACCTCCCAGACCATGCGCAGGGCCACTGGTTTCACCGCCGGCCCGGACAGGCCTCCCAAGGTATTGCCCAGAACCGGCCGCCTGGTCTCAATGTCGATGGACATTCCCAACAGGGTGTTGATGAGGGAAACGGCATCGGCACCGGCCTCCACAACACTGCGGGCAATCTCTGCCACACTGGTCACATTAGGGGTCAGTTTCGCGATCAGGGGAAGACGGGTCACCTCCCGGACCCTCCTCAAGACCTCAAAGGCCTGGTCCGGGTCTGTCCCAAAGGTTAAGCCACCCTCGGCCACATTGGGGCATGATATATTGACTTCGAGGGCAGCCACCCCGTCCGAATCATCCAACCTCCGGGCCACCTCGACATACTCTGATACTGTATGGCCCACGATATTCACCACCACCGGGACATGAAAAGCCCTAAGGGCCGGGAGTTCTTCCTTCACGACCCGGTCCACCCCCGGGTTCTCGAGACCGATGGCGTTCAGCATTCCCGCCGGTGTCTCCGCCACCCGAGGCGGCGGGTTACCTGCCCACGGGTGGACACTGGTCCCTTTGACCACCAGTGCTCCCAGCCGGTTCAAGTCAACCACGTGGGCGTATTCCCTACCGTAGCCAAAGGTTCCCGAAGCAGTCATCACCGGGTTTTTCATCTTCAGCCCGCCGATCTCCACCGACAGGTCAACAGTCAATCTAAACTCACCTCACCAGCCTCAAAAACTGGTCCATCCACGCAAACCCGCACGTAACCAACAGGCCCCGGCAGCAAGTCCGTAACCTTGTTTTCTTGGACCAGGTTTTCACAACCTGTGCCTCCCTCGGTGCATGTGGTAGCCCGTGCCGTGCCGGTGGTTTCAGCCGCACACGAACATCCCAGGCATGCCCCAACCCCGCAGGCCATCCTCTCCTCCAGCGAAAGGTAGCAGGGGAAGGCCTGGCCCCGGGTCATTTCTTTAACCTTTTTCAACATCGGTTTTGGACCACAGGCATAGACAACTGCCGGTGGTTCGTTCTGCTTGAGCTGGTCTGCCAGAAGGCTGGTCACCGGGCCCTTGACCCCCATGCTTCCGTCGTCAGTAGCAACATGGACCCTGGCGTCGAGTTCCCCAAACCTTGAGGCCAACACCAGCTCTGCCTGCTGCTTAGCCCCCAGAAGAACCACAACCGGGATCCGCCGGCGTTGAGCAGCCTGGGCCAGGGAAAGAAGGGGTGCTGAACCGATACCCCCTCCCACCAGAAGCCACGGGCCTCCTGGACCAGTTGGGAAACCACGCCCTAGAGGACCGAGGAGATCCAAGAGATCGTTGGCTTTCCTCTGGGCGAGCCACTTCGTTCCACGACCGACGATCCGAAAAAAAAGCTCGATCTCCCCCCGGTCCGGGTGAAAAGCAGCCACGCTCAAGGGCCTCCTGAGCACTGGGAAGCCCTCTCCCCCTACCCGCACGTGGACAAACTGCCCGGGTTTCCCCCTCCTGGCAATCAAGGGGGCCTCGAGAACCACCAGGCAGTGGTCCTCCCTCGGGTGGTCTACCTTCAGTACCCGGGCCTCAAACCTGTTCCAGGAAGGCTCCGGCTCAGGCCAGGACATCTCCCTTCCCCCTTCCTCCACTATTTGCCCTCACCGTGAACCACGACACCGGCGGCAATGGTCACTACCGGCCAACCGGTGAGTTCCCTACCCAAAAAGGGTGAGTTTTTTCCCAGGGAATAAAAACGGGAAACATCCACCGTCCGGCGTTCTTCTGGATCGATAATAGTCAGGTCGGCCCGCCCTCCTGTTTCGATCCGGCCCCGGGAAAGTCCGAAAACCCGCGCCGGGTTGAGGCACATTTTCTCTACCAGCTGGTTCAAGGTCAGGTAGCCGCCACCAACCAGCTCGGTGACCATCAGGGGTAAGGCGGTGTCAAGGCCCGAGATGCCGAAGGCCGCATAATTGTACTCTACCTCTTTATCGTCAGTGTGGTGCGGGGCATGGTCAGTGGCGATGATATCAATGGTTCCGTCGGCCAACCCCTCCCGCAGGGCGGCCACATCGGCATCTGTCCTGAGGGGTGGATTAACCTTGGTATTTGTGTCATAACCAGATTCCTGGATAAACCGGTCCGTCAGGGTAAGATGATGGGGGGTTACCTCACAGGTCACCGCTACACCGCGCCTCTTGGCCTCCCGGACCAGCCGCACGGAACCGGCCGTGGAAATATGGGCCAAGTGGAGCCTGCCCCCGGTGGCTGCGGCCAGGATCAGGTCACGTGCCACCATGACCTCCTCCGCACTGGCCGGTATCCCTTTCAAACCAGCAGCTGTAGATGCTGGCCCCCAGTTCATCACCCCGTCACCAGCCAGGTGGCGGTCCTCACAGTGGGAGATCACCGGAAGATTAAACATCCTGGCATATTCAAGGGCACAGCGCATAACCTCTGCATTCTCCACCGGTAAACCGTCGTCGGAAAGACCCACCACTCCTGCCTCACGGAGATAACCGATTTCGGTGAGCTCCTCTCCCCGGCTGCCCTTGGTTATACAACCGATGGGATAGACGGCCACCTTGCCTTCCCGGCGGGCCTTCTCCAGGACGTAAGTGACTTGTCCAGGATTATCCAGCACCGGATTGGTATTGGGCATGCAACAGACGGCTGTGAACCCCCCGGCGGCGGCCGCCCTGGTACCGGTGGCGATGGTTTCCTTCCACTCGTACCCAGGTTCCCTCAGGTGGGTATGGACATCAATCAAGCCGGGGATGACCACCTTTCCGGTGGCATCAATCACCTTCGCCGCGTCTGGCTTGAGGTTTTCTCCAACTTCAACGATGGTACCGTCCTCAATCCTGAGATCCATCAAACCGTCAACACCGGTTCCGGGATCGATGACTCTCCCGCCTTTAACGACTAATTTCATCGGGCTTCCCTCCCAGGAGCAAGAAAAGCAGGGCCATCCGCACCGCCACCCCGTTGGTTACCTGCTTGTTGATCACTGATTGATTGCCGTCCACGAGGTCGGAAGAGACCTCAACCCCCCGGTTAAACGGCCCGGGGTGCATCAAAAGCGCGTCATCACGCGCAAGGCGCAGCCGTTCCCGGTTGATACCCCAGTAGCGGGTGTACTCCCGCACCGTGGGGAATAACCCTTTGCGCTGTCGTTCCAGCTGCAAGCGCAGGACCATTACCACATCAGCCCCTTCCAGGGCTTCTTCAACCCGGTGTGTAGCCTTGACCCCAAGGGTGGCACTCTCCGGAGGAAGGAGGGTCGACGGACCGCTCACGACCACCTCGGCCCCCATTTTACGCAGCCCCCAGATGTTGGACCTCGCCACCCGGCTGTGCAGAATATCTCCGACAATAGCTATCTTCAAGCCCTTGAGCCTCTTCTTTTTCTCCCTGATGGTGAAGAGATCCAAGAGCGCCTGGGTTGGATGCTCGTGCATCCCGTCCCCGGCGTTAACCACTGAAGCCCTCAGGTTCCGCGCCAGAAAGTGCGGTGCCCCTGCCACCGGGTGTCTGATGATCACCATTTCAGCACCCATGGCTTCGAGGGTTCTGGCCGTGTCCTTGAGGGTTTCCCCTTTCCGTACACTGCTGGTGGAAGTACTGATGTTCACGGTGTCGGCACTCATGTACTTGGCCGCCAGCTCAAAAGAAGTCCGCGTTCGGGTGCTCGGTTCGTAGAAAAGGGTAACAACGGTGCGGCCCCGGAGGGTAGGGACCTTCTTGATGGTTCTTGTGATGATATCGCGCAGGGAACGGGCGGTATCAAGGATTAACTCGATCTCATCCGACCCCATCTCCCTAATACCCAGAATATCCTTTCTATTGAACCTCATTCTCTTCAGTCCCTTCTGTACCGATTGTCACAGCCACTGGTTAGAGCTAACCCGGCCTAACCCTTAAACTCCACGTCGTCTGTCCTTCTGCGCACAACCATCTTCTTCCACCCAGTCCAACTGGCAAGAGGGCAACCTCTCTCTCGAAGGCCTTTGCCTCTTTTCGTCCCGGTCTGCACCCATGAACTCTGAACTTTCAGCGCCCAAGTCCTGTCCGGTCACCAAAAAGCCTCCCATGCAGCCGACGGGAGGCAACCGGGTCCTGGATACAGCCTGTCCACCACCCTTACCGGCCTCACCGGACCGATTTAAAGGGTCCTGCTGCAGCTTGTCAGATGGTCAAGCCCCTTTACCGTGTACCTCTTCTTTTCCCACCCGTTCCTTCTCTGACCCTCCTGGGTACCCCCCAGAGAAGCCATAACTTCCAGTGGTAGTTTTGCCTCGAGCTTGCCCACGGGCCAGAGAAACAACGGTAGGTTAGGTAATCTCACCAATCACGACCCGGTCGACACCATCGATTTCGCTCAGCTCAACACCGATGACTTCTTGCCGGGACGTAGGCACATTCTTGCCAACATAATCCGCTCGAATGGGGAGTTCCCGGTGCCCACGGTCGATAAGTACCGCCAACTGGATTGCCCGGGGCCGCCCCAAGTCCATTAACGCATCCAGAGCCGCGCGAATCGTCCTCCCAGTGTAGATCACATCGTCCACCAAAACGATAACCCTGTCCTCCACGTTAAAGGGGACCTCTGTCTTGTGTACCACCGGTTGGTCGGTACGGGTGGTGAGGTCATCACGGTAAAGGGTAATGTCAAGAACCCCAGTCGGCGGTTTCTTCCCCTCGATCTGGAGGATTTCGTCCGCCAGCCGGCGCGCCAGCGGCAATCCACGCCGGCGGATACCCACCAGGGCCACACTCTCAATCCCCTTGTTCCTCTCAACAATCTCGTGGGCAATCCGGGTCACCGCCCGGCGGATGCCTTCCTCGTCCATCAATTGGACCTTTTCCCGGATCTCGCCTCGCACCGGTACCACCCCTCGCTCTCTCTTAATTACAGTGTCTCCAGGCAGGCATAAAAAAAACTTCTTACCGGCTGTAAGAAGTTAAGATTTAGCCCCTGGATTAGTAAATACCACTGACGGCGCAGCACTGACACCACCGTGCCGCAGCTCCGAAAACCACTGCCTTAGACCGAAAACCATAACCTTCATGAACGGTATAACTCCTTACTGGCCTCACCGGACCAATTTAAAGGTTTTATTCCATGTCCAGTTTACCGGATCACATGGTCGCTGTCAAGAAGTACCACCGAGCCCCGGATTTCCTTAGGGGCGGTCAGCGAACGAGCTCAAAAACCGCAGCGAGCAGGGCACCAGCCGCAGCCACCTCGCTGAGCCTGTAGGGCCATTTTGTAGCTGCGGCCCGAGCCGCCAAGGTTCCTTACAACTCCAACTACCCCCAGTAAACGGTCTCCAGGATGCACCCGTCCGCCTTGCTAGTGCTAGCGGCGGACCTGCTCCACCAATTCGGCAAACTCCTCGTCACTTACCAGGCCACCTTTTTCGATGCCACGCCTCTTGACCTCCGCTAGAACCTGACGCATCTGTGTTTGGTCCAGGTCACCCAAACCTAGTTCTTCCAGCTTTAAGCGAATTGAAAGTTGCCCGCTTTTCTTTCCTAAAACGACCCGGGGCCTTTGCCCAACTAAGCTTGGGTTCAAAGAAAACATCGCAAGCGGAAACTTGATAACCAAGTCGGCTCCGATTCCAGATTCCCTAATAAAATTCCCCTTGCCGACGATAGGCTTATTGGGAGCCAACTTGAAACCTGTAAGAGACTGAACTAGTTCGGAGATTTCGGTAAGCTTCTCCAAGTTAAAGCGGTTCTTGTAACCGTAGAGGGCAACCAAACAGAGTGCTACCTCCTCCAAGGCCGCGTTTCCGGTCCGCTCCCCCATCCCATTAATGCAAGTGTGTACCACTTCAGCGCCGGCAGCTACCGCAGAAAGAGCATTTGCTACTCCTAATCCAAGGTCATTGTGTGTGTGAATCTCAACCGGTAACCCCGTTAGCTCTCGGACATACCGGACAAGATAAGTGATAGCCTCAGGTATCGCACACCCTGTAGTATCTACGACCCCAATAGAATCAGGAGGAGCCTCCCTCATGACGTTTGACAGCAGTTCTTCAAGGGCTTCAGGTCGGGACCGGGTAGTATCGTAAGGAAAATACACGGTATAAAGGCCAAGCTCTCTTGCCCGGCGGATGGCTTGGATACTTCTTTCCAGGACTTCCGAAACAGTCCAGTTGAACTGGTGCACTAGTTTTGGTTCCCCAATGGGAACCTCAATTACTACCCCATCAGCACCACATTTATCGGCAAGTTCAATGTCCGAGACCAGTGCTCGAGAGAAGCACATCACCTTCGCATTGAGACCCAGTGCTGCGATGGCACGTACAGCCTCAGCATCCTCTTCAGAAACTGCTGGCATACCGGCCTCAATACGGTCCACCCCGAAAGCGTCCAGTTCCCTGGCGATTCTAACTTTATCCTCCTTCCTCAACACTACTCCGGGTGTTTGTTCTCCGTCGCGCAGGGTAGCGTCGTGTATCTGAACCTCTCCTGGAAGCTCAAGTGCAGCCCTGACTTTCTCCATATAGTTGTAAGGGCTCGTCCACCAATCGCTAGTTCTCCACTTTTCCATTAAGCCTTCCTCCCTTTGTGTGTATTGAAATGTTTTCCTAGTTCAATCCACTCAGTCGATAAGTAAAGTACGGCACCGGTTTCCCAAAAACTCCTTCCCTGGCAAAGGGAATCTACCCTCTCTTCGTCAACAACGTGTATGCCATTCCCGATACAATGCTGGACACAACTAGGGACTTGACCGCGAGCTCGTCGCTCGACACAAAGATCGCACTTGACAGCCGTCCCTGAAACCTTATCTACGTCAATGGCACCATACGGGCAGTGGGCAACACAAACCCCACAACCTAGACACTTATTGGCATCAACCATGATCGCCCCATCTGCAGTTCTAAAGATGGCTTTCTCCAGGCATCGTTCAATGCATTCAGGCTGATAGCAGTGCTGGCACAAAACTGGTATGAAAGCCATATGGATCTTGCCGCCGAAGTTTCTGGGGCCGACCTGGATTACCCTAATCGGATTCAGGCCTGCCGGAAGGTCATGTTCCTGTTTACATGCTACCTCGCAGGCATAGCAGCCCCAGCACCTATCGATATCAATGACTAGCTTTAGCCTGCCGCTCAACCCAAACCCTCCCATTCGTCCAGGAGGACAGGTCTCTTCACCCTGCTTACTCTACATAGAAGTCCACGCATTGGGGTTGTACCTATCCCGGGAGCACACCACTCGTTCTGAACGATCTTATTAATATTACCACGGCCCCACCACCCAGGGGTAACCTGCACAACACTAGGGTGAATACCTTCTGTGACGTCCGCGATACCATTAACCGAGCCAGTTGGAGTTTCGACGACCACTTCCGTTCCCGGCTTTATTCCAAGCTGTTTGGCGGTCGCAGGGTGCATCTGAACTATAGGAAAAGGACAACGTTCACGCAACCAGTCAATATGCCTAAACTCCGAGTGCCGAAAGACTGGCACCCTTCCACCTGTGGTCAGCACCAGAGGGAATTCCTCCGCAAGACCAGGTGTCTCCAGGGGACTTTGAAATGGTTCGTGGTATGAAGGCAAGGGATCTAAACCGTTCTTTTCGAGGACACTGCTGTAAAGTTCCACCTTACCAGACGGGGTCTTAAAGCCTTCCTTCAAGTAGCTGCGGTATTTTACAGGTACATGAAGACGCTTGAGGCATGTAAACTCGTCGAAAGTGAGGCCCACAGGTTCCAGGATATGATCTAAAAAGTCTTTTTCGGTTTCCCAAAAGTACTCACCTATCCCCAGTCTCTTGCCCAAGTCAAAGATTATCTCAAAATCAGACCGCGCTTCACCCATACGAGTTGCGGCCTGCTGAACCAAAGTGTATTCTCGTGACGTCTGGAATGAAGATATTACGTTATTCCTTTCAAGCCATGACGAGGCAGGGAAAATGATATCAGCCAAATCAGCGGTGGGGGTCATGAAAACATCAGCAACAGCAATAAACTCTAACTTTTTCAGCGCCTGTTCTACCATCGAAGAATTCGCATAGCTCACTAGTACGTTGCTTCCAAAGATCAAGGCACCTCGTATAGGGTACGGTTCTTCCGTTATTACAGCTCTCCAAAGGGAGGGCATATGTACCGAAGGCACCGGTGCTAATTCACCACAAAGCAGTGGATACTCTTTATAACCCAGTCTTTTTTCCAACAGCTTCCGGGGTACAGATTCAGCCCGGATAAAGGAATGAGCGTTTCGACTGACCTCACCCCTTCTTGAAGGAACGATGTTTCCACCCGGTACGTCAACATTACCAGTTATGGCAACCAAAATGGCCAGCGACCGGCATGTCTGTATCGGATTACTGGTTTGGTCGAGAGTAACCCCTTGACTTACACTGGCAGGTCTCGACAAAGCGTAAACCCGCGCTGCTTCCTGTATTAGTTCTTTGGGAACCCAGGTTATCTTAGAAATCTCGTCGAGGGAGTAACCACCCAAACGCGCCGCTAGTTTGTCAAACCCAACTGTCCATGATCTAACAAAGTCCTCGTCGTAAAGACCCTCTTCAATAATAACTTTTGCCATCCCTAGCGCCAGGGCTGTATCTGTGCCAGGTCTAAGCTGCAGCCATAGGTCTGACTTGGCTGCCGTTTTAGAAAAAACAGGATCCACAGTGATAATTACTGCCCCTCTGGCCCGCGCAGCCATAATCTCCCGCGCATGAATCGGGTAAGTAGCGGGGGGATTT
>SESX01000001.1 GCA_004367365.1 Candidatus Acetocimmeria pyornia | reverse complement strand
AGAGAAAGGCTGCCTGGCCCTGTTTCGGCGGTGGAGGTAACCCTGACCGGGGTTTCACTGGCTCACCCCTTTCAGAAAGGGCTTTTTGATTCTACCGGGAAGGCTGCGACTACCACAGATTGGAAAGACCGGGAGGCCCTCCGGGCAGTTGTCGCCAAAATCCACCGCAACTACGGTTCCCAGGTATTAAGAGAAGGCTCCCAGCTCACGGTACCACGCCGGGAACGAATGCTGCAAATCCTTGAAAAGGAGTGGTGATGACAAAGTAGAGGTGCCAGGGGGGGGTGCTTATGACCAAGGTTTTTGGGGATAGGGTAGAGGTGTTGAGTTTTAAGGGGCAGCCGGTACGTTTTAGCTGGCGTGGCCGCTGGAGGGGAATACGGCAGGTTATTGATTCCTGGCGGGAAATGGGATGCTGGTGGAAAGGGGAGGGGGAGAAGGTTTTTTTCCGGGTGGAGGCCGATAACGGTGGCATCTACGAGATTTACTACGAACCTAGCTCCAAAAACTGGCGGCTCTACCGCCTCTATGATTAGCTGAGGTGCTCGTTTCCCACCCTTCATCATGAGGCTGCCCAAACCACTGCCATTTTCGGACGAGTGCTTCATGCCGCCATCAGCGGCGGCACCACGAAGGATGAAAATCGGACGCGTATTCAGCGGCCCCTTGACCGGGTAGTATCATGAGGTGCACGCCCGGGCTGCTCCGGAGCGAGACCGGTTATGCCGCAGCCCCGGAGGAGCGAGGAATAAGGCGAGTGGAGGAGCAACCCTGGCGAGGTGGATAGTGCATTTTCGTAATAACCATCTATGCTGCTATAGGCGGCACCACCACGGGTAGGCCGGCACTGTTGGGACGTTTTCGTAGTGGGTGATAGCTTTGACCGGGTTTGTCCATCTTCATGTCCATTCACCCTATTCGTTTTTGGATGGTGTTACTCCAATTCCCGAACTTTTAGACCTGGCAGCCGAGCTCGGGATGCCGGCCTTGGCCTTGACCGACCATAACAACGTCAGTGGGGCGGTTCAGTTCTACCGTGAAGCCAAAAAAAGGGGTATTAAGCCAATTCAAGGGGCGGAAATAACCCTGGAAAACGGGGCCCACCTGACCCTTTTGGCCCAAAACCAGACCGGGTATGCCAACCTCTGCCGGGTCATCTCTGCTGGTTACCGGGATGGAAAGGAGCGCACCGATCCCCGGGTTCCTCTCCGGGCCCTCCAGCGTTTCCGGGAAGGGATCATCGCCCTTTCCGGGTGTGCCCGAAAGGGTGAAATCCCCCGGTGGCTGCACCACCGCAAATACCAGGAAGCCGAGCAGGCGGCATGCCGCCTGGTGGATATCTTCGGCCGGCATAACTTCTACCTTGAACTCCAGGAGGGGTATCTCCCCGGGGAAAAGCTGCTCAACCAGCGGCTGGCGGAACTGGCCGACCGGGTAGGGGTAAAGACCGTAGCCACCAACAACGTGCACTACGCCCGAAAAGCGGATTTTGTCCTTCACGACCTCTTGACCTGTGTCCGGACCCTGACCAGGTTGGATGAGGTACACCCGGAGCGAAGGCTTAACGCCGAAAACTACCTGAAAAACCTGCAGGAAATGCCGGTTCTGGGCCGTCAGTACCCTGAAGCGCTCTCCAACACCCTGGCTGTTGCCGAAAGGTGCGCCCCGGTTCTTGATTTCGATGCCCCCCTTTTCCCTTCTTATCCTCTACCTGCTGGTAAGGGTGGAAGGAAGGTTATAGCCGCAGATCTCCTTGAAAAACTCGTGTACGCCGGTGCCCACAGGCGCTACCGGACCCTGACCCCGTCCATCGAGAGACGGCTACGGCATGAACTGGACATCATCCACCAGTTGGGTTACGAGGACTACTTTTTGGTTATGTGGGATATTGTCCGTTTCGCCCGGCGGGAAGGTATCCGGTGTTCGGGGCGGGGATCGGCTGCCGATTCGGCGGTCGCCTATTGCCTTGGGATCACTGGGGTTGATGCCATCGAACGCGGGCTTTTATTCGAACGTTTCCTCAGCTTGGAACGGGCCCAGCCCCCAGACATTGATATCGATTTTGATGCCCGTTACCGGGACCGCGTGGCCGAGTACGTCTACCGTAAATACGGCCAGGGCCATGTCGCTTCAGTTTGCACCTTTAATACCTACCGGGCCCGTTCGGCCCTTCGGGACCTGGGGAAGGTCCTGGGATACGGGGAAGAGACTCTCGACCGGCTGGCCAAACGCTTCCCGCACGTCCGGGCCGACCAGATCCAGGACTGCCTGCAGACCCTTCCAGAGCTCAAAGGGGACCGGAGTCTGGCCCGGTTCCAGCCGCTTTTCGATCTTTGCCACCGGGTAGCCAACCTGCCGCGATTTATTGGCACCCACCTGGGTGGGCTGGTGGTAAGCCGGGTTCCCCTGGAAAACATCACCCCCCTTCAGCCCTCTGCCAAGGGGGTTTTAATCACCCAGTTTGACAAAGAAGGGGTAGAAGACCTGGGGCTTTTGAAACTGGACCTGCTTTCTTTGCGTACCCTTTCAGTTGTTGAAGATACCATGAAGTCTATCAACTGCCAACAACCACACCTGTCTTACGAGTCCATCCCGGATGGGGATCCTGCTACCTACCGGCTCCTGAACAGCGGAAATACCATCGGTACCTTCCAGCTTGAAAGCCCGGCTCAAAGGGCCCTCCAAGCTAAGCTTGGGGCCCGGAACCTTGAAGACCTTGTGGCCAGTGTTGCCCTGATCCGGCCTGGCCCCATTAAAGGGAATATGGTTGGGCCCTTTATCGCTCGCCGGCAGGGGAAGGAACCGGTAACCTTTGCGCACCCCAAACTAAAGCCCATTTTGGAGAAAACCTACGGGGTTATTCTTTTTCAGGAGCAGGTAATCGAGATCGCCACGACCCTGGCCGGTTTTACCCCTGGAGAAGCCGACCGCCTGCGCCGGGTGATGACCCACGGGCGTTCTTCACGGGAAATGGAGGAAATTGGTGAGATTTTCGTCCAGAAGGCGGTGGAAAACGGGGTAGAGGAGGAGACGGCCCGCAAAATTTTTTCCTCCCTCTCTAGTTACGCCAGTTACGGTTTTTGTGAGGCCCACGCGGCGGCTTTCGCTGATATTGCCTATAAAACCGCGTACCTTTTGTGCCATTACCCGGCCCATTTTTACGCTGCCCTGTTGAGCAACCAACCCATGGGATTTTATTCCCCCAACACCATCTGCCTGGAGGCCCGCCGGCGGGGGATCAAGATCCTCCCCCTGGATATCAACCAGAGCGAAGGGTATTTTGCGGCAGGGGAAAGGAGTATCCGGGTTTCCCTCCGGCAGGTGAAGGGTATGACCGGGCGGGCCCTGGAAAAGATCCTTTCCGAACGGGTAAAACAACCCTTCCGCTCCCTGTTTGATTTTTGCCGCCGCTGCCGCCCCGAGGTAACCAGGGACCTGGTGGAAAACCTGATCCTGGCCGGGGCCTTTGAGACTCTCTGTTCAAACCGGCGGCACCTTTTTTGGAGCCTCGAGTCCATCTGGCGCCAAACCACGGTAAGGAGAACGGGGCAGGTTTGCTCCACTCAGGTTTTTCCCCTTGTTCCCTGGACTGGGCCTGGAGAAACCACAACACCCAGGATGCCGAAGGACGTGATCGGGAAAGAAGGCAACTGGGCCAGCCCCTCTTTAACTGATTTTAGCCCCCTGGAAAAGGCCCGGTACGAACTTGAAATCCTGGGGTTGAGCCCGTGCTACCACCCCATGGACCTTTTCCGACAGTGGGCCAAAAAGCAGGGCTTTTTAACCGCGGCCGAGGTTAAAAAACACCGGGCCGGTAAGCCGGTGGTGGTTTGTGGGCTGGTCATCAGGCCCCACCGGCCCCCAACCCGGAGCGGCCGGACGGTGGTTTTTCTTTCCCTGGAGGACGAGACCGGGCTGGTTGATGTTACTGTCTTTGAGCCGGTGTATCACCGTTACGGCCGGCTCATTTTCGGGGAGGCTTTCCTCACGGTTTACGGGCGGGTTGATATCCAGGGTCAGGGGGTCAGTATTATTGCGAAGCGGTTTGAAAGGATCAATTCAGAACCTACCTTTTGATATTGATAAAAAGATACCAAAAAACCCTGGCCAATATCGATACCTTCTCCTGTACGCTACAGGTGTACGCTCCAGGTGTATGCTGCAAGTGTACGCTGCAAGGTCTGCCAATGGAGCCCGGGTCCCGCGACACTGCGACACCGCGATACCATACACGAGCAAACCCTTGGGAAGCACCCAAGAAGGGGAGAGCTTGGCGCGTTAACTGGTTGCAAAAGGGAAATAATGAAAGATGGCAATAGCTCGGGGGAGGCGGCCGAGTGAGTGTGGTCAACCTGCTCTACATTACCCGACCGGCGGTAGGGGGGATGAGGGAACACGTCTGCTCCCTCATCACCCAGCTCAACCGGAACCGCTACCACCCGGCACTGGCAGCCCCGGATGATACCTGGTGGCGGGAACGGTGCCGGTCCCTGGGTATTGATTTTTTTCCCCTGGCTATTTCTGACGGCCTTCGGCCCCTGGCCGATTATTACGCCTGCCAAGCCCTTGGATCTCTCCTTGACCAAGGCCATTTTTCGCTCCTCCACCTGCATGGAGCCAAGTCAGGCCTGGTTGCCTTGGCCGCCTCGAGGAGCCGGCCGGTAAAGGTGGTTTACACCGCCCATGGATTTCCAGCCCGGCCTACGGTTCATCCCTTGAAGCAAAAACTGTACGCCTGGGGTGAGGTTAAGGTTGCCGCCCGCTGTCACAGGACCATCGCCGTTTCCCAGGCGGTGGCCAAGGAAATGGTAAGACGGTGCCGGGGATTGGCGGGGAAAATAATCGTGATCCCCAATGGTATTGACCTGGACAAATTCAACCCTGCCGTCCCAGGGGACCCCTTTCGCCGCGAACTGGGTCTTCCCCGCGGGGTTTACCTGGTGGGAACCGTGGGCCGCCTTGTACCGGAGAAAGGGCTTGAGTTCTTGTTGGAGGCCATTCCATTGGTCAGGCATCATCTTGCCAATACCCACTTTGTCATCACCGGAGACGGCCCCCTCAGGCAGTACCTGGAAGAACAGGCCCGGTCCCTGGGCATTGCTGACGCCGTTACCTTCACCGGTTACCGGCAGGATATAACCAGGGTCCTGGCGGCCCTTGACCTTTTTCTCCTTCCCTCGGTTTCTGAAGGGCAATCAGTTTCCCTCTTAGAAGCCATGGCCATGGCCAAGCCGAGCGTCGTGACCCGGGTAGGGGGGATGGTGGAACTGGTGGGGGAGACGGGGGAACGGGGCCTGGTTGTCGGCACCCGTGATCCTGTGAGCCTGGCCCGGGCGGCCCTTTCCCTGCTGGCCGACCCAGAGAAAAGGAACCGCCTTGGGCGGTCCGCACGGCAACATGTTGAGCGTCATTACCCCCTTTCGAAAATGGCTGAGAAGACCGAGGAGGTATACGATTCACTGTGTGGGCGAGACGCTGGTTAGTCCTGTCGATTCTAACCCTGCCTTTGCTGTTCTTGCCCCTCGTACCCTTACCGGCAGCGGCCGAACCGGCTGCACCGGCCTCCTCGCCCGGAACGGGTGCCGGGAAAGTGGTCCTGGTTGTTGCCAATTTCCTTGACCCCTGGTTGTTACTGGAGCCCACCTACCCTCAATTACAACGACTGGTCCGAAAAGGAGCCTTGGGCCTGGTGAATTCTAAGCCGGCCCGGAAACCAGCCGAAGCGTACGCCGCGGTGGGGGCAGGGGCTCCAGTACCTTCTGCCCCACCGGAGGCAGGCTTGGGCTTCAATACCGGCGAGAACTACCGGGGAACCCCTGTCAACGAAGTGTACAAGCGTCACATGGGTTCTGAACCCGGTGGGGCGGCCGTGGTCCATTTGGGTCTTGTTCCTTTCCTGGAAAGTGAAGAGGTCCGGACGGCTACCTTTGAGATGGCCGTCCTTGGGGATGCCCTCCACCAGGCCGGCCTTCGTACAGCGGTGGTGGGTAATGCCGATTACCAGGGTGAGCACGGTCGACACGCTGTAACCATTGCCATGGACCGCCGTGGCCGTGTAGATCGTGGTGAGGTTTCGGCCCATCTTCTTACCGCGGACCCCAGCTCTCCCTTTGGTCTTCGGACTGACTGGCGTAAACTGGCAGCTGCTTACCGGCAGGCCCTGTCCGAAGCCGATTTCGTGGTGGTGGAGACCGGGGATTCATCACGCCTGGAAGGGTACCGCAAGTTCATGAGGCCCGGGGTGGCCAGGCGCCAGACATCCTTGTTCCTTGAGCGTTTTGACGGCTTCATTGGCGATGTATGGGAAGGAATGGACCCGAACCGGGACCTCCTTTTGATTTACTCCCCCCTTCCGCCCGGGCGAAAACAGTCCGAAGGGGATACCTTCACCCCGCTCATCATGGCCGGCGGGGGGGTTGTACCGGGGGTTGTTGATTCGGTCACCACCCGTCGTCCGGGTGTGGCAACCCCTGCAGACCTGGGGGCGACCATTGCAGCCTTCCTTGGGGTAGAGTTGCCCCCATCCATGGTGGGGAGGCCCCTAGGGAGCCGTCCGACCGAGGATCCTGCCCTCCTTCTTCGGCAGGTACATACCAGGGCCCTGAATAATATCCGTGTCCGGGGCCCGCTCCTGAAGGCCTACGTGATCTCCGAAATCGTAGTCCTCTTGGCAGCCACGGTTGCCGTCCTGGCCAAGAAACGGCTCAACCGGTCCCTGCGCCCTTTTCTTCTTTCCCTGACGGTCATCCCCCTGACCTTTCTCCTTGTACCCTGGGTGGCCCGCGGCAACTTGGTTACCGCCTTTACTGTTGTCATCGTGGCCACGGTGGTGGTGACCTCTGTCCTCCTGCGGGCTGGTCCGGGGCCCATTGACCCCTTTCTGGCGGTGTCCTTGGCGACAGGGGTGATCCTTATCCTGGACACCTCAACCGGGGCGAGGTTGATGATGGATTCTCCCATGGGGTATTCAACCATTGGCGGGGCTCGTTACTACGGAATCGGAAACGAGTACATGGGAGTTCTCTTGGGTGCCACCCTTATTGGAACTACCGGACTTGTAGACCGTTTCACGGCGTCCCAAAAGCTGTTGAAGGGTTGCGCGGTTGCTGTTTTTGCCGTTGTCCTGTACCTGTTGGCCTCTCCCCGCCTGGGGGCTAACCTGGGGGGTATTCTCAGCGCTGCGGCGGCCTATACTTACGTAATGGTAAGGCTCTACTACCCCGGCAGAACACCCAGCCGGTTGTGGCTCCTTCCCTTTTTGGTCCCCGTGGCGGCTGTTGCCTCCATGGTGGCCCTCGACTTTTTTGGCAGTGATACCCCCCGGTCCCACGTGGCAAGGACCGTCACCATCGTCAGGGCAGAGGGGTTTGGAGCGCTCTGGGCCATCCTTTCCCGCAAGATTGCCCTTAACCTGAAACTTATCCGGTGGACCATCTGGAGCCGGGTGCTCCTGACATCCCTAGGAACCTTCGCTTTCCTGGTCTTCAGGCCGGTAGGACTGTTCCAGAGGATCATTCAGAAGTATCCATACCTCGGTGTGGGGTTTTCAGGGGTGACCGTGGCCAGTCTCACTGCCCTGGTGGTCAATGATTCCGGCGTGGTGGCTGCCGCTACCACCATGATTTATGCCACCGCGACCCTCATCTACCTTCTTCTCCGGGAGCTGGAAAGAGCAGCATAGAGGCCTTCTTGGGGCTTGCCAGGGCTCAAGAAATGTTATACCGTTAAAAGCAGCCGGGTGTTTAAAGTGGTTTAGGTGTTACCTGGTGCATTGTCCGTGGTTGACCATGAACAAGGAGCATCGCGGGCATCAGAAGAATTCACCGTGCCGTTACGGGTATTGTTGTGTAATGGCAACCTGGGGGGATGATGGATGCAGAAGAAGACAACCATCGCATTGGCTGTCGCAGCTGCCATTCTAGGGGTGGTAGCCTATATCCAAGGTGGTTGGTCCCTGGTCTGGGCTGGTATAGGCAGAGGTGCCGGGATCATGACCAGTGTAGCCCTGTTGATCCTGGCGGCTTTCACCGTGGCAGGCCTCATCCAGGCGGTTATCTCGGAGAAAACCATTGCCAGGTGGCTGGGCAGGGAATCAGGGCTGCGCGGGATCCTGATTGGAGGCTTGGCTGGAGCCCTAATCCCGGGCGGGCCCTACGTCTATTACCCCATCGCCGTTTCTTTCCTCAAGGCCGGGGCAGACATCGGTACCATCATTTCTTTCGTAACAGCTAAGAACCTGTGGGCGGTAAGCCGGTTGCCCTTGGAATTTGCCCTTCTTGGACCTAAGCTCACCGTCACTAGGTTTCTGGTAACCCTTCTTTTCCCCCCGCTGATGGGCCTGGCTGCCCAGGTCCTGTTCGGCAACACCTTGTTAATTGGGGAGAGGGGGAAAGAATCATCATGAGTGGAATCACGTTTCTCCTGGCCCTGGTTGCCACCGGATTATTTCTTTACGCCTACACCAGGGGGGGTAACCTCCACTGGAAAGGTGTCAGGACCGGGGGCCGGATGCTGGTCGGAATGTTTCCTTTGCTCCTTGCGGCCTTTGTGCTCGCTGGGTTCCTGGAGGTCCTCATCCCCCCGGAGCTGGTCCGAACCTGGCTTGGTGATGATGCCGGTTGGAGGGCGATTCTCATGGGTAGTTTTGCGGGCGCCCTTATTCCCGGAGGTCCGTATGTTTCTTTTCCCATTATGGCTTCGGTTTTTCGGGCCGGGGCCAGCCTGGGGACGGCAGTTTCCTTTATCACCGGCTGGGCTCTCTGGAATACCGGAATCTTGTCCTTCGAACTCGCCCTCATGGGCCCTCGTTTCACCTTGGTTCGGGTTGTGGTAACCTCGATCTTCCCACCCCTGGCCGGTTTTCTGGCTCAGCTCTTGGTTGGAGGTGGTTTCTGAAAAAGGAAGGGTAAAAAGGGAGGAATCTTCCCTCTTGCGGCGAAAACTTTCTGCCGTAGTGTGAATCCAAGTGTGTATCTTGCACAGGTTACCTGGCAAAGTCTGTCTGGTTGCATCGGTTTTTTGAGCTCTTGTTTCCATAAAGTTCCTTTTTTCAAGGTTCTTTGTTTCGAGCAGTTTGGGCGTATAATCTATTGACAAATCAGGAAAAGGTGTTAAGATTTTAGTTGCTAATTAAGGTTAGTGACAGGCAAAAACTGGTAACTAGGCGAGGTGAAAACTATAGCCAAAAGGTTAAGGGATAGGGGGTTGATAATGAGATGGAAGCCCTGGGTCGGCATGTCCTGGCCGAAATCTACGGATGTGATTTTGCGGTGCTCAATGATCTCGAAAAGGTCCGAGAGGTTCTGGTTCAGGCAGCTTTAAAGGCTGGAGCTGAAGTGAGGGAAGTTGCTTTGCACCGCTTCAGCCCTCAGGGAATCAGTGGTGTGGTAGTTATTTCTGAATCCCACCTGGCCATTCACACCTGGCCGGAATTGGGTTATGCGGCCTTGGATGTGTTCACCTGCGGGGACAGGGTCAACCCCTGGACGGCCTGCAATTATGTCGTAGAGAAATTCAAGGCCAAGGATATTACAGCCACGGAAATGAAGCGCGGCATGTTTCCTGCTGAAAAGAAAGCGGCAGGTTGAAGGTTAGTACCGAGGAATCTTTAGGACCGTCTGTTGAGAAAGGAGAGGGTCCTTAATCGTGTCATCCAGAGACGATGACCCCGACACTGGATTGGGGTAGAAGCCCTGCGAGCCGGAAAAGGTGCAGGGCTTATCGTTTTTCTGGGTATTCGCAAAAGGAAAAAACACAAAACAAGGGCCTTCGTTCAAGAAGGTATGATTGGGTATCATAACCAGTGGAAAGGAGGTGGGAAGGTGAGTGATAGAAACAAGCTTCTGCAGGAACTGACCGAGGCCTCCGGTTTGCCTGGCTACGAAGAAGAGGTTCGCGAGGTCTTACGTCGTTACCTGGAACCCCTGGCCCAGATCCGCCAGGATAAGTTGGGAAGCCTTTTGGCCTTGAAGGAAAGCAGCCAAGGGCGGAATGGACCCAAAGTGATGCTGGCTGCCCACATGGACGAAATCGGGTTCATGGTAACCAGCATCACCGAAGAAGGATTCGTCAAGTTCGTCCCCCTGGGGGGGTGGTGGGAACAGGTTCTGCTGGCCCAGAAGGTGATTATTAAGTCCAAGGACGGCGACATCCCTGGCGTCATTGGGTCCAAGCCTCCCCATATCTTGACTGAAGAGGAAAGAAAAGAAATTGTCAAGATCAAGAATATGTTTATTGATATTGGTGCTTCCGGAGAGGAGGAGGCGCGCCGCTGGGTCCGTCCTGGGGACCCGGTGGTGCCGGCAGTTTCCTTCACGCCCATGAAAAACCAACGTCTCCTGATGGCCAAGGCCTGGGATGACCGGGTGGGTTGCGGCCTGATCGTGGATATCTTCAAGAACCTCCATGATATGGACCACCCGAACCAGGTGTTCGGGGTGGGAACCGTTCAGGAGGAAGTCGGCCTGCGTGGTGCCACCACCAGTGCCAGCGCCGTTGCGCCGGACGTGGCCTTTGCCCTGGAAGTGGGTATCGCCGGTGATGTCCCCGGCGTGAAAAGACACGAAGCCCAGGAGAAACTGGGGGCCGGTCCAAGCATCTTGCTGTACGATGCCAGCATGGTCCCCAATATCAAGCTCCGTGATTTTGCTATTGATACCGCTGAAAGGGAAGGGATTCCTTACCAGTTCGATGTGATGCCTAGAGGGGGTACAGACGCGGGACGGATCCACATCCACTCCCAGGGGGTACCCAGCCTGGTGGTTGGGGTGCCAACTCGTTACATACACAGCCATCTCGGGATCATTGACCGCGATGATTATGACAACGCGGTCCGACTGATGACCGCGGTGGTCACGAGGCTCAACGCGGAGATGGTAAGGTCCTTTACGGGCTGAGTCCCCAGGTCCGAAACCCCCTAGCCAGGCCCTGTTAACCATACCTTCTCCACTACCGAGCTTGTTGCACCTTGAAGCAGCGAGGTGGGGAGAAGGTGGCCATGTCACAAACCATGAAACCTGGCTGACGGTAGAGTTCTGATGACGGAGGTTGTTTAGATGAGAGAAACGAGCTTTGTCATGATCAAACCAGATGGGGTGCAGCGAGGTCTGGTGGGTGAAGTAATCAGACGGCTGGAAGCCAAGGGGCTGCGCCTGGTTGCCTTAAAGATGTTGAGGATCTCGCGGGAGATGGCCGAGACCCACTACCGGGAGCACCAGGGCAAACCCTTCTACGAGGGGCTGATGGATTTCATTACCTCCGGGCCTGTGGTGGCCATGGCATGGAGGGGGCCAAAGGCGGTTTCGGTGATTCGAAAGGTCATGGGCCCCACTGACCCGGCCGAAGCCCCACCAGGCACCATCCGCGGCGATTACGGCCTTGATGTCGGGCAGAACATTGTACACGGGTCTGATTCCCCGGAATCCGCGCAGCGGGAGCTGGACCTTTTCTTCAGCACTGAAGAACTTGTGGACTACACGCGCAGCTTGGAGCCCTGGGTGGCGGAGGATTTCAAGTAACACCCCTACCCCGGAAACCAGACCTTGAACAAGAACATGGTTATAATTCCGAAGGAGACGGTGAGAACCAGGCTTCTGGTCCTGGCTGCCACCAGAAAGGTTGGCAGGGAGACGATTAGGAACTTGTTGGAAGGAACCAGGAACAGGCGACCGTCCACCATGGTGATGGAAGGAAGCAAGAGGGCAGCCAGGACTGCGACGGGGACATAGCTTAGCCACCGGCGCAGCCAGAGAGGAAGGCCGATTCTGCTCAGTAATACCAGTGGTAACATGCGTGGCAGGTAGGTGACCAGGGCCATGCCGGTGTAAAGGAGAAGAAGGGTCAGCCTCATCTTTCCATCACCATCCCCACGGTCGCTCCGACCAAGGTGGCAAGGATAATATTCCAATTTCCCGGCAAAAGGAGAGCTAACCCGACAGAGGCTATGCCGGCAAGGATTGCCACCACCCAGTAGCGGTGTTCCCGTATTTGGAAAATGAGTAGGGCGATGAACATCGCGGGTAAAGCAAAATCAAGGCCGAACCGGTCGGTGTCCGGGAAGAGAGAACCGAACCAGGCCCCTCCGGCCGAACTGGCGATCCAGGAGACGTAACTGGTGAGGTTGAGCCCCAGTAGGAAAGACCCGGCGTTCCTGGCGTTTTCTAGTTCCAGGCTGGCCACGGCAAAGGATTCGTCGGTGATCCCAAATGAAAGCACAGCCAGGAGCTTAGGGGAAAGATGCCGGAGACCGGGCAAAAGGGCGGCACTCATTAAGAGGTGACGGAGGTTGACAAGAAAAGTGGTGGCAATAATGGTCATCGGACCGGCACCGGCTGCTAGCAGTCCCGTGGCGATAAACTGGGCTGAGCCGGCGTAGACCAGGATGGACATCGCGGTGGCTTCCGGTACGGTGAGACCTATCCCACGGGCAATAACCCCGTAGGCAAAACCAATTGGTATGTAACCCAGGACAATGGGTACAGCGCTTTTGACCCCGTGGGCAAAGGACCTGGTGTCCAATCTAGAGCCTCCGTGTGCTAATTTGTGCCGTATGTGTTAAAGTATAGCATGATGAAAATATACCGTCAATTGAAGAGGACAGAGGTGGGAGATAAGCTCCGGGGCGGTGACCTGCCGCGGACCGTACATTCTAACTACCAGCCTGTGGCTGGAAAGGGGGAGCACTGCTTCCGTGACTGAGACCAGGGTGGCCATCATCGGCGGGACCGGGGTTTACGAGCCTGCCTTTTCAAGTGAACCCCGGCGGGAAAAAGTGATCACGCCTTACGGTGATACCGTGGTCTGGGCAGGCCGTGGACCGGGGAAGATCCCCGTGTTTTTCCTGCCCCGGCACGGGCCTGAACACCGCCTGCCCCCCCACAGGATTAACTACCGGGCCAATATCTGGGCCCTCAAGTGGCTGCAAGTGAAAAGGGTTATTGCGACCGGTGCGGTTGGTTCCCTGCAGCCCCACCTGCCCCCTGGGAGTTTCGTGGTGGTGGACCAGTTTATTGATTTCACCCGAAACCGGCCGTCCACCTTTTACGACAGGCCCGGTGACCCTGTTGTACATACTGATTTTACCGAACCCTATTGTCCAGACATCAGGAAAGCCTTGCTGCGGGCGGCCGCAGACCGGGGGGTAGCCGCCCATGACGGTGCAACCTACCTTTGTACCGAGGGACCACGGTACGAGACGCCGGCCGAAATCAGGATCTTCCAGGGCTGGGGGGCTGACTTGGTCGGGATGACCGGGATTCCGGAAGTAGTCCTAGCCCGGGAGGCAGGAATCTGTTTTGGCCTTGTGGCGGTGGTCACCAATTTCGCGGCCGGCCTGGGGTGCGAACCTTTATCCCACGCAGAGGTTTCAGCCTTGATGGCTGAGAAAACCCCGGCCTTGAGGGAGCTCATCCTTCTGGCTGTTTCGTACCTGGGAGAAATGGGAGAGAGAAGATCCTGCCGCTGCCAGGCAGCAGGCTGAAGGGGAGGTTCAAGTACAGAAAACCTTGAAAAACCCCAGGAACGACCAGACCCGAGGTCCCTTCGACTACTCGGGGTGCATCCATGTTCACACCACTTATTCCGACGGAACCGGAACCTTTACCGACATTATCCGGGCCGCCCGAAGGCAGAATCTTGATTTTCTCATTAGTACCGACCATGACACCCTGGACCCGCTTCAAACCGGAAGCGAAGGCTGGCATCAAGGAGTCCTGGTTCTGGTGGGCCAGGAAGTCAGTCCGCCTACAAGCCATTACCTGGCCTTCGGCATCAAGAAGGTGGTTTCCTCCAACCCCGACAACCCCCAAGCTTATATCGATGAAGTTAAGAAACAGGGTGGACTCGGGTTCATCGCCCACCCCTATGACCGTGGGAATCCCTATCTGAAGGTAAAAAGCTACCCGTGGACCCGGTGGGATGTTTCTGGTTTTGACGGGATCGAAATCTGGAACTATTTTTCCGTGGGGATGGAGTTCGGGCGAAGTCTGCCGCGCATCCTTTTTGGGTTGATGGCACCAGGGCTTGTAAGAACCGGTCCCCGCCGGGAAACCCTTGCCCACTGGGACAGACTGGCTCAAGAAAGGCGGGTCGTGGGTATCGGTGGGCTCGACGCCCACGCCGTCCGCCGGAAGGTTTTTCCCGGCCTGGCCGTTACCATCTTTTCCTACCAGGGTTCCTTTGGGACGGTACAGACCCATATTCTTCCCGACCATCCCTTCACCGGGGACGACAGGAAGGATTGCCGGCTGGTCCTGGAAACCCTCGGCCAGGGGCGGTGCTATGTGGCTAACTGCCTGCAGGGGGATCCGACCGGTTTTCGCTTTTGGGGAGTGTCATCCTCCGGGTTCCTTGCCATGGGGGATGAGGCCATCCTCTCCGAACCCGTCGAACTGAAGGCTTCCCTGCCCCAAAGTGGTGTCCGGTGGGACCTTTATCGTAACGGCTCGTTGGTGGCCACCGGCACGGGAAGGTCCCTATCTTACCTGGCCCTTGAGCCGGGTGCATACCGGATGGAGGTTTTCCGGCAGCGGCTGGGCCGGTTCTTACCGTGGATCTATTCCAACCATATTTACCTCCGCGCACCTCAGGGTTAAGAGCGGGGGCGGCCTGCCCTTTTTCTGCTCAAGGGACCTTTTTCTGTCCCCTTTCAAGGTCTTCCAGGATAATCTCAGCCACCATCCTTGCCGCCTTTCCTACCATCTGGGCGCAGGAGTTCCAGCCACCCCGGGCCAGCCAGGCCTCGCGGACCTTAGGGTCTTCCAGGTTTCCTCCGACCAGCTCATGGCAGTACCGGGAACCGAAGGCTTCTTCAAACTTCTGGTAGTATTTCTTCACCGGCTGGTAGGAACGTATCAGTGGCTCGAGCTCAGCACCCTGTTGGACGGTTGGGCCGTAATGCATCCCGATGGAGAGGATACCTCCTTGGAGGGCCCCGCAGAGGGAGTAGGAACGGCTTCCTCCGGCCATAGGACCGGCAGCTTTGACAAGAAGGTCGTCACTCGGGCCGATAGTCTCCATGATGGCCAGCAGTACCGCCTGGGAACAGGCGTGGACACCCTTGGTGGCCAGGTTCTTGTAGCCCAGTTCTTCAGCTTTTTCCGGGATTGACATGCCGATGCAAAATCACCACCCTAGTATACTTGGTAAACCTAGCTACTGTGCCGGTTACCCCTAAATCTTCGCCTCTGTACACCAAAACCCCTGCTTATCGGGCCTGAAAGGGGAAGAAGACCGAGGGTTTAGCAGGCCACACACTGCGCTTGACAACACAGGTAATTCCTGTTAATAGTTTAGTTAGACCGGTTAACACGGCCTTACGCCAGCCCCTGGCTTTGTTGATTGTCATTCCTGTCAACAGCTTGGCTAGAGCGCCGAAAGACCAGCAGAAGGAGGTCTTGTCCGGGCAATGATCTACGACCAGGCCCACCAGCTGGCCCGTACCTTGGCATCTTCGTCTGAATATCAAGCCTTCGTTGAAGCGAAGCAAAAGGTTTCGGCCAACGAAAAGACCTTGGAGATGCTCCGGAGTTTTCGGCGTCGGCAGATGGAGGTTCAAACCAAGAAGATCCTGGGGCAGGAGGTGAGCACGGAACAAGAAGGGGAACTGGAGAGAATGTCGGAGATTTTGGGGTACAACGAGACTATACGAGAATTCTTAGCGGCTGAAGCGCATTTGGCAAGGGTTATAGGTGATATCCAAAAGATACTGGCAGATGCCATCCCGGAGTGGTTCGAGTTTGCCAAGCTTCTGGGTACTGAGGGGGAGAAGGATGGAGAAGGCAACTAACCCCTCTTTCTGCAGGAAGGGGCTTCAGAGCTTCAGGCTTCAGCCGCCTGAAGTTGGGCCCTTGGTGCTGCCACTGCTGTGAGGTACGACAGATCCTTCGTGGTAAATGGCGACCAGAGGGTGGCAATCTACACGGGTACAAAGGGCAATGTCTTCATCGAAGCCCATCTGTTTCAGCCGGCGCGCGTGTAGAGATCTTTCTACCCCTGCCCTGATGTCGTTGGAATAAAGGTGGTAGAGGTCAACTGCTGCCAGGCCCAGGTCATCCACCGTCGGATCCAGACCTGCTGGTCTCAAGCGTTGGAGGAGGCGGTCCACCACGAGGCCAGCACAAAGGATATCGTCGAGGGAGAAATGACCCCTGGTGCCGGCGCATACCACCAGGATGTTGGTGCCTGTGCCAGCAGCGAATTCCACCACTGCTGCAGCATTTAGAAAGGAAGCGATCACCAGGTTTGCTGCCCTGGTACAGGCCCGGATGGCCCGGGTACCGTTGGTAGTCGTGAAGATGATTTTCTTGCCTGCCACTACCTCAGGCGGGTATTCAGCCGGGGAGTTTCCCAGGTCAAAACCCTCGATCCGTCGTCCCTGGCGTTCCCCGCCCAGGAGGATGGGACCACTCAAGCGACGGCGAAGTTCAAGAGCTTCCTCCGGTGTCGTAACCGGAAAAACTGCTTGACATCCGTTGTTTAGAGCGGTAATGATCGTGGACGTGGCCCGCAAGACGTCAATTACCAGAGCCGTCTTCCCTGTCAGATTCTCGGGCTGGAGATCGCGGGCGGTTGGTACGACTTCAATTTTCAATTGAGGAGCTCCTCCTTGGAGACAGATCTTGTGCGTCTTATTCAACAAGCCAGGAGAAAATCCTCTTGTTTGGGTGACTTCACGGCAACATATGGGAAGTGATTGCAAATTGACCCGGATCCTGTTGGTTCGACACGGAGAAACCGAGTGGAATCACCGCAAACTGATACAAGGTCATACCGATACCCAGTTAAGCCAGAAGGGCAGAATCCAGGCGAGGCAACTGGCCCGGGGCTTGGCCGGGCAGGATATAAGTTGTATCTATTGCAGTGACCTTTTACGGGCTCAAGAAACGGCCGACATTATCGGCTCGTTTCTGGGGTTAGCCATACAAACCACTCCACTGCTGAGGGAGATGAAGTTTGGAAAATGGGAAGGACTCAGCCTTTCCCAAGTCGAGGAATACTACCCGGTTGAGTACCGTGCATACTTTGAAGACCCGGTGCACGCCAGACCACCGGGGGGCGAATCCTTTGGTGATGTTGCCCGGCGTTGTCATGGTTTTTTACGGTGGGTTATCCAACACCATTCTGGGGACAAGGTGTTACTGGTTGCCCATGGAGGCGCGGTAAAGGCAATTGTCTGCGTTGTCCTCGGCCTGGACCTTTCTTATCGTTACCGGCTGGTTCTTGACAATACCGCCGTATCGGAACTGGAATTCCAGGGGGAAGAGGGAAGACTGATCCGGTGGAACGATACATCCCACCTTTCCTCCGCGTGCTCGCAGTGAAGCCAAGGGGTTCTTTTTTTTCCTTCAAGGCATAAAGTCAAGTTAGAGGTGTTTTTGATGTGGGCACTGGGCAGGTTTTTGGGGGCAGGGGTCGGTGCCGGGCTAATTTCCACCCTGGCCTTCGTTTTCGGCGTTAGCCTTCGGAACGGCGGCCGTCTTCTGGAGATGAAGGTCTTGAGCACCGAGTTTCTCGGGCTCTTGGGCTTTTTCTCCCTCCTGGGCTTTGCTTCTCTCGCCCTCCGCCAGGGAATGCGGTCCGTGAACCTTTTCCCTGAGGGTCCAGTTCGCGGGGGAGCGGTGGCCGGAAGCTTGGTAGCCCTGGTCTATCTACTGGCCCTTTTCCTTTACCACCGTCCAATGGAAATGACCGTGAGCCAGACCCTAAACCGAGCCGGGGTGGATGTTCTGTTCTTCTTCATTCCCGTGGTGCTTGGGGCAGCCCTTTCCGCGCACTATTACGAACGCATGCCGTGATGACGGTGCTACAGTAAAGCTGCTAGATTGGTTTTGAAGTGAGGCGTTGCCCGATGCCGGCAGAACTACAGCCGGAGTACTCGCCGGTTGATACCAGCCGGTTGCTGCATTATTTAGGGCCCCAGGGCCCTTTAGCCAAGCGGCTGAAAAACTACGAGTTTCGTACCCAGCAGGTGGAAATGGCCAGGGCGGTTGCCGAGGCCTTTAATTCCGGACAGCATTTCCTGGTGGAAGCTGGGACCGGAACCGGTAAATCCCTGGCCTATCTCCTGCCTGCCCTCTTGTGGTCCGCGGCTAATCGAGAAAGGGTAGTGGTTTCCACCCAGACCATCACCCTGCAGGAACAGCTTTTCCGGCGGGACCTTCCGCTCTTGATGGACTGCCTGGACATTACCGCCCGTTGCGTGGTGCTCAAAGGGCGGACCAATTACCTGTGCCTGAGAAAATGGCGTGGTTATGTTCAGCAGCCTGACCTCTACACCACCGGTGCCGAGCTTGCATTTCAAGCCCGTGTTACCCGCTGGCTTCAGGAAACGGAAACCGGGGATAAAGAGGAGGCAAACCTGGACGGTGAAATGGAGGAATTTTGGCCCCTGGTGGCAGCCGATTCTGAGAGTTGCCCAGGGGCCAGGTGTACCTGGTGGAGCCAGGGCTGTTACCTGCGGGCTGCCCGCCAGGAGGCTGAAAGGGCAAACATTATCGTTGTTAACCACTCCCTGCTTTTTAGTGATATCAAGAGCGACCGGCAGGTGCTCCCGCCGCACCGGCACCTTATTGTTGACGAGGCCCATCACCTTGAAGATACGGCTACCCGGCATTTGAGCTATGAATTTGACATGGCGCTCCTGGACAGGTCCCTGGCCGGGGCGGCCGGTGAGGGGAGGGGAGACCAAGGCCTTTTGAAACACATCCCGGACCTTGCCCGCCGGGCACGGGAAGCTGCAACCACTTTCAAGAACCTGGTTAGCTCCCTGGTCCTGTCCCTTGGCCCGGTACGTGTGCCTGAGTATGCGTATCCTTTGACCCTCCGGATCACCTCAGACATCCGGTCTGGAACCGAGTGGGCCGGTTTACTGGAAGCCGGGGTCAACCTGGGGTTCGCCCTGGAGACCCTAAGTGAATGTCTTGGTGAGGTTGCCAGTGATCTCGAGGATTTAGGCGACGAAGACGGGGCACGGCCGGTGCGTCCGAGTGCTTTTGTCCTGCGTCTCCATGGGGTCGTAAAGGAACACCTCCAGGCGCTTGACTTTTTCTTGGAAGGGTCTGACCCTAACTACGTCTCCTGGGTTGAAGAAACGGTGCCAGGGGGAGAGAAGGGCAGGGGGGAAGGAGAGGTCCGGTTGTACAGTGCCCCGGTGGATGTGTCCTCACTCTTGTCGGAGCACTTTTTTCAGCCCTTGAGGACGGCGGTCTTAACCTCGGCCACCCTGACCGTGAAAGGTAATTTTAGCTATCTTCAGGACCGCCTCGGCTTGAAAGAAACGGGGGGAAATGACGTCCGAACCCTAATGGTGGACTCCCCTTTCTATTACCGTGACCAGGTACTCCTTTGCCTGGTGGAAGACGCTCCCAACCCCAGGCATTTCGACCCGCAGACCCTGTCCGCTGACCTGATCCCTTTTCTCAGCGAGCTCATCCAGATCGTTGGGGGAAGAACCCTCGTTCTTTTCACCTCCTACCAACTCCTCACATTGGTTCATGCACAACTGAAAGCCGATTGCGAGCCCTTGGGAATTCGAATCCTGGGCCAGGGCCTGGACGGCACCCGGACAAGCCTCATAGAGGAAATCAAGTCAGGACGGGATTGTGTCGTTCTTGGTACAAGCAGCTTTTGGGAAGGAATCGACATTCCCGGTGAGGAATTATCGTGTGTGGTAATCACCAGGCTCCCTTTCTCACCGCCGTTTCTCCCGGTAATTGAGGCTCGCCATGAACATCTCCGGAGGCGGGGGATGAATCCTTTCGCCGCTTACTCGTTACCGGAGGCCATCATCCGGTTCAAACAAGGTTTCGGGCGCCTGATCCGGAGCGCATACGACCAGGGTGTGGTGGTGGTTTACGACCCTCGTATTGTCCCGGGCCGAACGCCTTACGGCAGGTACTTCATTGATTCCTTGCCCGGTCCAGAGGTGGCGGTTGGACCCAGGGAAAGGATCCTGGAGAGGGTGAGGGCCTGGTTGGGGTAACCGGTGGGTACCCACCTGTTGCCCGGGGAATTCTACAGCAATAGCAGTAAATGTGGTTACGGCCGGTCTTCAGCAGCTCAAGGCCTGTATTTCGTTCAATACCATTGCTTATCGCAGCTCACTTGATAGTCAGGACAGTACTAACCCGTACGGTTAAAAAGGAAACCAGGAAAGGAGTAGGCCCTTTGGATATCCTTCTCACCAATGATGACGGTATCTATGCCGAAGGGATCCAGGTGATGAGAAAGGTTCTCGAAGAAAAACGCCAAGGGGATAACATCTGGGTGGTGGCTCCCGACCGTGAAAGGAGCGCCAGCGGCCATGCCATCACTATTCACCGGCCCCTGCACGTGGATGAGGTCCGCTTCGAGGGGAGCCGGTCCAGGGCGTGGGCGGTGAACGGGACACCCGCCGACTGCACCAAGATCGCGGTGGAGGCCTTGATGAGTAAACCCCCGGACCTGGTTATTTCTGGTATCAACCGGGGGCCTAACCTAGGTACAGATGTCTTCTATTCTGGTACTGTGTCAGCGGCTATTGAGGGTGCCTTGATTGGTATACCCTCCCTGGCGGTCTCCGTGGCCGCCTTTGAACACGTCAGCTACGAGTTGTCTGCCGAGTTTATTAACCTGCTCATTGAACAGTTGGCTGAGGAGAAACTGCCGCAGAACACCCTCTTGAATATCAATGTTCCTGCCCTCGAGGAGTCGGAAATTGCCGGGGTGGCGGTGACCAGGCTGGGAATTAGAAAATGGCGGGATGTTTTTGACCGGCGTATTGATCCTAGGGGCAAGGTCTACTACTGGCTGGCCGGGGAGGCAACAGATACTCATAATGAGCCTGATAGTGATGTCGTGGCAATCAAGAACAACATGATCTCTATTACTCCCATTCACCTGGACCTGACCCATCATGGCCTCCGGGAAAAACTGGCTCAACTGAAATTCTGTCTCCCTTCGGAAGTTGAACGGGAAGGGTGAGGGGAAATGTTATCAACCGGGATTGTCTACCACCATGATTACCTGGAGCACAAAACCTTGAATCATCCCGAACGGGCGGAACGTCTTAGTTATACCATGAACTATCTTCAGGAACGCGGGGTCCTGGAAAAACTTGTTCCGGTAACCCCTAGACGGGCTACTGAACAGGAAGTGTACGCTGTTCACGGGCCCAAGTACCTGAACTGGATCAGGGAATTCGCCGCGGGGGGTGGCGGTTACATCAACCCGGATACCGAGGTTTCACCACGGTCCTATGAGGTTGCCCTTTTGGCAGCGGGAGGGGCTTTGTCTGCCGTGGATGCTGTGATGATGGGCTTGAAATCAGCCTTTGCCCTTATTCGACCACCTGGGCACCATGCCGAACCACACCAGGGGATGGGGTTTTGCCTCATCAACAATGTGGCGGTAGCTGCCCGTTACGCCCAGCATAAGTACGGCTTGAAAAAGGTCCTTATCATTGACTGGGACCTCCACCACGGCAACGGTACAGAAACGATTTTTTTCCAGGATGCGTCGGTCCTCTTTTTTTCCATGCACCAGTCCCCGGCTTATCCTGGTACTGGAAGCGTGATGGACGTTGGTTACGGCCGGGGACGTGGTTACACGGTGAACGTGCCCGTGCCCCCAGGGGCTGGTGACGAGGTGGCGATAGCTGCTTTCCGGCGCCTCCTGATACCCATTGCCAGGCAGTACCAACCAGAGCTGATCATCATTTCAGCCGGACAGGATGGCCACCGTGACGACCCCCTAGGTCATCTGAAAATGAGTGCCTGGGGCTACCAGGAACTGGCACATCTGAGCCGCCTGATGGCAGAGGAATGTTGCGGTGGACGGCTTGTTCTCTGCCTGGAAGGTGGATACCACCTGGATGCCCTGGCCAGATCCGTCGCCGCGATCCTTGGTGGGATCGCCGGCTTCGGCGTGGATATTGAAGAACAGCGTCCACCCCAGAACGAGGATTCATCTTTAGGATTGGAAGCAGTGGTTACTGCCCTGCAGGTGCAAAAAAAATTCTGGTTTGGTCTTGAAAATGGGTAAAGGTACCACTGGTTACTGGCACCCTTTGGCCTGGGAAAACACGGCAAGGCGGGAAGTGGGCATGCTGGCGATGTGCTGTCGACCGGACCCAGGTGGCCGGGAAGACACACCCTCGGAAAACAAAAGTCATATTCATATCCCCAGGGAATAGATTAACAATGAGGTCTTTCCATTTCAATTCAGCGAGGTGAAAAAAGTGAAGGGAAGGGCTGGAATCACGGAGCGTCTCCAGGCCAATCCCGCTGCTGGGTTGAACCCGTCTGCCGTCTTGATGGGTATTATCGTGGCCTTTGCTGCTTCCCTGATCATGGCAGCCATCCTGGCCCTGGTGCTTTATTTCAGTTCCATCAGTGAAGGCCTGGTGGAAATGGCCACAGGGTTTCTAGGAATGTTCAGTATCTTCCTGGGGGCAGGGTATGCAGCCCGAAAGGCTGAAACCTACGGCTGGGTCCACGGAGCTGTTACTGGTTTCCTTTATGTGGCTATTTGTTACGTGGTCGGTCTTTTCTTTGCCCCCGACCTCCTTCCTGGCTCCGAACTCTTCTTCAAAATGGTGATTGGGGTCCTCGTTGGTGTTCTGGGTGGGATCGTCGGTATTAACCTTTGAACCAGCAGAGGACTTGACACCGGGGCCGTAGGATCCAAACTCCTTCCTTGTGCCTGGGTGGTTCTTGTCTTTCTAAGACTTCCCCCTTTTCCTGGAAGTTTTTTATTGAATTAGCAGGAATTACCATCCGGTTAGCGAATCCTTATGGCAGAACTTTTCTGGCGGAGGGGAAGTCATGGATACCACAGTGAACCTTGCTTTTTTTCCGTTTCCCACGGCCTGGAAGGCTTTTCTTGAGTATCGTAAAGTTCCTTTAACTGAAGGGCACTTTCTTGACCGGGCCAGTTTGAATGCCCGCCTGGCAGGTTTTTACCTTCTTTCGGGTCAGCCCAGGGCAGCCATTGAGATTCTCGAGAGAGCCCTTTCCCAACCATCGCGTCCTGATTTACTTGTTAAGCTTGGCTTGGTCTGCCTTTTCTCCGGGTCCCTGGAAGCCTCTTCTGTGTATTTCCGGGAAGCCCTTGACCAGGGTTTCCAAACCCAGGAAGTTTACTACTGGCTTGGGTTAACCCTCGTTCGACAAGGATTTTACGAAGCAGCCCTCACCGTATATGAACAAGGTCTTCAAAAGTACCCGGAAGCAAGAGAACTCCTGGAGGCCTGCAGCTTGGTCTACGTCCAGATGGGAAACTGGAGCAAGGCCTGCGACTTGTATAACCGTATCCTGGATAGATTTGGGAACAATGTGGACATCCTCAACAACCAGGCCCGGTGTCTCGAGAAGCTGGGGAGAATGGAGGAGGCCCTGGATTGCTACCAGCGGGCCCTCAAGATTGCGCCTGGGGATAAGACCGTGCTGGGCAACCTGGGTTTACTGCTAGGTAAGCTCCACCGTTACCAGGAAGCGGTGGCGTGCTTTCGCAAGGCTCTTTCGGAAAGGGACACTGATGCAGGAGTATACAACAACTTAGCTTATTGCCTCGCTCAAACACACCATTTCGAGGAAGCCCTCCAGTGTTACCAAAAAGCCCTGGAAATGGAACCGGAAGACGAAAACCTCCTCGCCAATACCGGCAACTGCCTGGCAAGGCTCGAAAGGTATTCCGAAGCTGTCAACTTCCTGAATCGAGCCCTGAGTTTTTGCCCAAGGGATACTCAGTTATGGCTTAACAAAGCAAACTGCCTGATGGCCTTGCGAAAGTACAGCGAAGCCCTGGAAAGCCTCAACACGGCCCTTGCCCTTGAGCCCCGCAATGTTAGGCTTCTCATTGGCAAGGCCAATTGTCTGTTAGCCTGGGGGAAAACCCGGCGTGCCTTGGCATTTTACACCTACACCCTGAAAATCAATCCGAAAAACCGGGACGCCCTCTGGGGCAGAGCACTCTGCCTGGAGCGGCTGGGGAGGGAGGAGGAAGCCCTGCAGTATTATAACCTCGCCCTAGGTTCATAACAACGCGACCAGATTTCTGCCCTATCTTGTTTTTTTTTCGGGCCGAACCACCTGGTCCGTCCCCCCGGAAGAGGAGGGCGAGCTGCGGATAGGATAAACTTTGAGTAGGATACCATGGCCCTTGATCACCAGACTTATTCAATGGTCTCCATCGGGGTATAGAATTGGTCCAGGATCTGTTTACATTGGCTGATTTGCTGACTCAATTGACTGAAAGCCTGGCTTTGGAACATGTAGGTCTGGGCCTGGGCCAGGCTGGAGACCGCCTGATTCAAGGCCTGAGCCATTTGGGAGTCGATTTTCGTCTGCTGAGTTGATACCTGGTTATCTAGTTGTTCAATCTGTTTCTTGAATTGACCCGGATTTCTTGTAACAGCTTCGGTTCCATCTCGTAACTGTCGCTCAATTTTTTGAACCAGGTCAAAGATCTGTTCGATCCGCTGCGAATCAGCGATGGTGGTTGAAGCCTGGTTCAAAGTGTTCTGCAGTTGTTGCTCACTTGACATCTGCTGCTGTCTTATGCCTTCCTGGACCTTACTAATGGTTTGCTTGAAGTTATCCAGGGGGGTTTTGGGTGTACCGGGAACGGGAGATTGAAGTGTTTCGCGGATCTGATCAACAGTATGTTCAGCACTCTGCCTGGTTCCCTCGGACCCAGGTCTTTTGTCTTTCGGGGCCAAAGTTCCTCACCTCCCAAAGAGATCCTCTCGTATTATTCCCGTGTTAAACAGGGGGCATACTCCCTGCTTTAATGAACCTCTGTTCCCCTGGAGAAAGAGAAGGGGGCTAGTGCCCATGCCGTCTTGCGGTGCGGCGGCACCACGAAGCATGAAAACTTGGAAGTGGTATTTCGTGAAGGTTGCACACGCCAGGGGTGCTCCGGAAACGAGACCGGTTATGCCGCAGGCCCGGAGGGCCGAGGAATAAGGAAGGCGAGTGGAGGAACAACCCTGGCGAAGCAGATAGTGGCATTTTCGTGGTTGTTCCCTTGATGGGCTCCGGGTGTCGGCTTGCTGCAAAAACAAAAAAACCAGGCCTAGGTTGCTCCTGGTTGGCACTGCTACCGGTGGCCCTTGGCTGATCCGGTGCGGTGGCGACTATTTCAAAGAGAAGCAGCGAGCAACCAAGGCCTGAAAGGGTGAAATACCATTTCAAATGAGGCCTGGAAGCGATCACAAACGAGAAACCTCAGGTAGTTGGGAACCGGTTTTGGCTCAGTGCTTCTTCGGCGTACCTGATCATAACCCTAACCATGTTGCCTCCGATCTTACCGCCCACGCGACCACAGTCCCTTGAAGGTACTTCCCCCCAGTATCCGTCCTGGACCTGAGGGCCGATACCGATTTCATTGGCAATTTCATATTTGAATCGTTCCAGGGTTTCGTCAGGTAGCAGGCGTCGTGTTCTAACGAATTGTGCCAACTGAACACCTCCTTTTGTTCTAAAACTTCAAGATTAGTTTGGCCTCGCACCCGAAGATTTATAATTAGCACTATTTCCCCTGAATTAGTACCGAAACTGGTTTGTTTTTCGACAGCCTGGAAAAAGAAGGATGACGGCATATTTTGTAAAAATAGGGAGGATAACATCAAAAAAAGTAGAATAGGGCCATGGAAAGGACCCTTTAGTAGGGAGGGTAAGTCCATGGCTACTAATTTCCTGAGGGCGGGCATTATCAAGGAGCAGTTGGACGAAATCTATGATGCTGCTCAATACCTCTGGAAGCTCTTGCAGTCTACCCCACAAGAACAAGACTCGGCTTCTCTTGGACCGAGGGACACAAGCCGGGCTCAAGGTTTGCTGGCAAACCCGGAAATCTCGAAGGCCTTAGAAACCATCTTGCGTACGAGTGAGAGTACGAAGAACTTCATTGACAGCCTACCGTGTGAACCACTGATTTATACCGGAGAAGGTGACACTGAATCGGTGATCTTGATGCTGGAAAACCTCGTAAACCAGCAGCAATACCAATTAGACCGGCACCGGCCCGTGCCTGTTCGCGGCGAAGAACGAATTTCAAAGTAGTGCCCCATGCCGCCCTGCGGTGCGGCGGCACCACGGAGGATCGGTGAGGGTGACGCCGCGAAGGAAGGCCGGCGCCGTTGGGGCATTTTGGTAGCAGCTGCGCGTACCGCTGCAGGTGGCCGCACTATGAACCCTGAAAATTGGAGGGCATTTGATCCATATTGCGTAAAGGTTGCTGCGGAGAGGGCAGGCTTTTCGTCGGATGGTTGACATTTTAGGGACCGGCAAGGTACAATTTCATTGGCTGCACAATGGTTTAGTTGATGGTTTAGTTGATCGTTTAGTTGAGAAGGAGGGTTAATGTTGCCCATTTTTGAATACAAGTGCAAATCGTGTGGTACGGTTTTCGAGCGGCTCGTTAGGCCTGGAGATACCCATAAGCCCACCTGTCCCAGCTGCACGAACCAGAAGGTGGAGAAGCTTTTCTCGACCTTTAGTTTTGGGAAAAGCTCGCCAGGTGGCTTTCAGGCTGCTTCAGCTGGTTCAGGTCGTTCATCCTGTGCCGGTTGTAGTTCATCCAGTTGCGCCAGTTGTGGCTAACATGAACCCAGGCTGTTTCCGAGTGCCGAATCTTTTAGTACATTAGATTGACATTAGATTGGACCTGTTGAATTTGCCTCCGGAGCTAGGTTCCCGGAGGTTTTTCATGCCCTTCGGCATCCACAATATGGTATAATACCTGCTGCGTGTTTCAAATATGATTTTATGAAACCAAGCGGGATGAGGCCGGAGGATGACTTGGCAAACCTCAACCAACCCCTGGAGAGTAAGGTTTCACCAGGCCGTTCAGAGGATAAGCGAGGATTGCTGGGCGTCGGGAGTTGGAGAAAGGTGTCTGGCAAACGCGAAGAAAACTCCTTCCTTCACGGAGCTCTTGTCCTGGCTGGAGCCGGATTGGGAAGCCGTGCCCTCGGGGCCATCTACCGAATCATCCTACCCCGGTTTCTGGGACGCGAAGGGATGGGCCTTTATGACACTGCCTACCTCGTTTACAGTCTGGTGCTGGGCTTTTCCAGTGTTGGGGTACCGATCGCTATCTCCAAACTGGTGGCGGAAAGGGTTGCCCAAAAGGACAGCCTGGGGGTGCAGCGTGTCTTCCGTGTTTCCGAAGCTTTGCTGGCGACGTTCGGCCTGGTGTTCTCTGTTGGCCTTTGGCTTGGGGCCCCTTTTCTCTCCCAGTACGTTTACGTGGACCGGCGCACCTATTACCCACTGGTGGCGGTGGCTCCGGCCATCTTTTTCGTGTCGATCCTGGCGGGCTTGAGGGGTTTTTTTCAGGGAATGCAAATGATGGCTCCTTCAGCAGTCTCTCAAATCGTAGAACAAGTGGTCCGGGTTGCAACAGTATTTGCTCTTACCTTCCTGTTTCTTCCTAGGGGAATCGGGTATGCGGCCGCGGGAGCGGCCTTTGGTGCTACAACTGGGGCCATTTTCGGGCTTTTCTACCTGATTAAGTGCTTTTTTACCCACCGGGCAGAGCTTAGGGTACCAGGCAGGAAACAGCGGGCCTCTACGCCCGGAAACCTTGAGATTCTACACCAGGTAATTGCCATTACCATCCCCATCTCACTGGCCGCCATTGTTCTCCCCATCATGGGGGTGATTGATTCTACCGTGGTTCCCGCCCGGCTGATGGCAACCGGGTACTCTCCCAGTGAAGCCACCGGCCAGTTCGGTCTTTTGCGCTATGCCTCGGTTCTGGTCAACCTTCCCATGATGGTAACCGGGGCCTTGGCCATCAGCCTGGTCCCCAGTATCTCCGAAGCCCGGGTTATGGTGGATCTCCCTGCTGTTAGATCCCGGGCTTCAACTGCTGTCCGGATGGCTGTTTCCTTTACCCTCCCGGCTGCCGGTGGTCTTTACCTCCTCGCTCCCGGCATTACCGACCTACTTTACGGTGCCCCGGAAGCGGGTCCAGCCCTGGCCGCCCTTTCGACAGGGCTTGTCTTCCTGGGGTTGCAACAGGTTACCTCGGGAATTCTGCAGGGCATGGGCCACCCGGAACTTCCAGTGAGGAATTTGTGTTTCGGTGCGGTCGTGAAGGTTGCTTTAACCTGGATCCTGACGGTCGAACTGGGGATCCGCGGGGCTGCCCTGGCCAGTGCTGTCGGCTTTGCCACAGCCTGTACCCTCAACCTCATTTGTACGTACCGTGCGGTGGGTGGGTTTTTAGAGCCTGGCAAGCACTTCTTGAAGCCCGCATTTTCGGTTCTCGTGATGGCCGTGGTGGTGAAGGCCACCCACTCTTACCTGGCCACCCTTTTCGAAAGCAGTGCTTTTCCCACCCTTGGGTCAATTGCCGCGGGAATCCTTACCTACGGCTTTGTCCTGGCCGCAGTTGGCGGTTTGACGGCCCGCGATGTAGAGGCGATTCCTGGACTGGGACCGGCCCTTTCTTCTTCACTACGCCGGTTCGGGGTCCTGGTCAAGTAAACAATCCTGCCGAGTCTTTGCCACCCCCACAGGCAACCATAGACCAGGCTGTACCAGCCCTGAATCCTTAGGCGGCAACCAACCAGGCTTGCGGGGTGTGGACTGCGACAGGGACAGGCAAGTTTTCGCAGCCTGTAAAGCTTTCTTCTCACGTGTGAGTGTGGTACTGCACGGCGGTTTCTGTCTGACCGAAGTCTGTAGGCCTTTGGGGACCCGTGGGTAGGATGGTAGCTCAGGGGTCGGGAAGGGGAAAGGAGTGGTGATGGAGAAGAAGAGAGGCACAAAAAGGGGGACGTCTGATGGTTTTGTACATAGGGGTCATCGGGGATGCGCGTTGTGATGAAAAGACATACTGCCTAGCGGAAACCGTAGGGAGGGAAATAGCCCGGGCCGGGGCAGTTCTGGTTTGCGGCGGCCGGGGTGGTGTCATGGAAGCAGCCTCGAAAGGGGCCCATACCAAGGGAGGCCTGGTTTTGGGCATTCTACCCGGGCCTTCTCGTGCCGAAGGCAATTGCTATCTGACGGTAGCTGTTCCCACTGGAATGGGCGAGGCTCGTAATGCCCTGGTAGCCCGTGCCTCGGATGTCCTTATTGCTATCGGTGGTGGGTATGGAACCCTATCCGAAATTGCTTTGGGACTAAAGATGGGCAGACCGGTGGTAGGTTTGGGTACCTGGAGGCTGGAGAAACCAGGCATGCCGGGCCCACATCTCCTTGTCAGCGAGACTCCTGAAAACGCTGTACACCTGGCATTGCAGCTGGGCCGTCAGGGCCAAGGCGGCACCAACTTGGGAAGTTAACAATGTCTAGTCAAGTCCATGTCAAGGACCTCCACCCTCCTCAATCTGGTATTTCCCATCGCCGTATTTAGGGGAGTACCATTTCGATGAGTACTCCATGCCGCCCGCGGTGCGGCGACCGTACCGACCTTTGTGAGCCCAGAGGGGAGTTTGTTGCTGCGGCCCGGAGTCGCCGAGGTTCATGACAACTATACGGTAAGCGTGACGCCGCGAAGGAAGGCCGGCGCCGTTGCTACACTTTTGTAGTAGTGCTCCATGCCGCGGTGCGGCGACACCACGAAGGATGAAAATCTAGGGTAGAACCAGTATTTTCTGACTAGTGACTGGGTTTGCGGCAGGTAAATAGAGTGGACACCTGATACTGGCTGAAGTATGGGGAGCAACACGGTATTTTGTAACTAACAAGGGAGGTTTGGTATCACTGTGGGACGAGCATATCCGAGCAACCCCCTGGTGGGAGTGGGGGCGATTGTTTTCAATGGTTCCAGAGTGCTCTTGGTCAAAAGAGGCTCGGAACCGTACCGCAACGTGTGGAGTCTACCCGGTGGGGGAGTGGAGGTAGGGGAGACCCTTGAAGAGGCCGTCAAACGGGAGCTGAAAGAGGAGTGTGGAATCGAAATCGAGATTGTCCGGTTGGCGGCAGTCCTAGATAGTATCCAGTTCGACGCGGAAGACCGTGTCCGCTACCACTACGTGCTGGTAGATTTTGAGGCCGATTACGCTGGAGGTCACCTGGTGTCCCGGTCCGATGCCAGCGAAAGCCGGTGGTGCACCATTGACAGTCTAGAAAGCTTGGAGATGACCCAGGGGACCAGGGAACTGATTGAGGAGGTCGCCCGCCACCGGAACATTACGGTGTCATGAGATACGGGTTCAGGAAGTCCTGGCCCAGGAGAGGAAAAACCATCAAGGCATCGGTAGGAACCAGAAAGTTGATGAAAGGGCAACACCTGGTGGTGGAGGAGGGGAGTGGAGGCCGAATTTTCAGAAGAGATTGAATGTCGAAATAAATTCAGGTATAATATAGTGTACACTTGTAGAATACCGGCAATGGCTAGGAGGGGAACAGGACCGCTTGGGTTGTAACCAATTTTGTGCAGGGGGGTGGTCAAAGGCCAAGAGTAGCAGGGCAAGAGAGATGTCGTTTTGACTGGGTCCTTGAAATTACAAAATACCCTTCAGACGCCAAGGGGGAGTTGACTAAGTGGAGAAGACCAACCTTGAGCGCCGTGTTTTTCACCCGCCTGAAGAGATCCTCAGGCACGCTAACATCAAGGGAGAAATGTACAAGGAGGCTCAGGCCGACCGTCTCGGCTGGTGGAAGAAACAGGCTCATGAGCTTGTGACCTTTTTTAAGCCTTTTGAAAAGGTCCTGGATGACAGCAACCCGCCCTTTTACAGGTGGTTTACCGGTGGGACCACAAACGTTTCCTATAACTGCGTAGACCGACATTACCATTCCGATAAACGCAACAAGGCCGCCATTTGCTATGAAAACGAGATGGGCAAGAAGGTGGTCATGACCTACAGGGAGCTCTACGTGGAGGTTAATAAGTTTGCCAATGTGTTGAAGAGTCTCGGTGTTGGGAAAGGTGACAGGGTGTGCCTGTACATGCCGATGATCCCGGAGGCCGCTGTAGCCATGCTGGCCTGTACACGGATCGGTGCCATCCATTCTGTCGTCTTCGGTGGTTTCAGCTCCCACTCCCTTGCTGAACGAATTAACGACGCGCAGGCCAAGATCTTGATCACCGCTGATGGCAATTTTCGAAAAGGCACTCCCTTCCCGCTCAAGGAAAATGCCGACGCAGCCATGGAGGCAGCTCCTGGTATTGAGAAGTGTATTGTGGTGAAAAATGCCGAAAACCCAATCAATATGCACGAGGGCCGCGATTTCTGGTACCACGAACTTATGGCTTCAGCCGCCAAGTACTACCAGCCGGAAGAAATGGAAGCCGACGCCCCGCTCTTTATCCTTTATACGTCTGGTTCCACCGGGAAGCCCAAGGGTGTTCAACACAGTACTGCCGGCTACCTGGTCCAGGTACAGGCGACCCTCAAGTACGTATTTGACCTCAAGGAAACGGACGTTTTTTGGTGCACCGCTGACATCGGCTGGATCACCGGTCACAGTTATGTTGTTTATGGTCCCTTGGCCCTCGGTATGACCACCCTAATGTATGACGGAACCCTTGACTATCCTGACAAGGACAGGGTCTGGGAGATGGCGGAGAGATGGGGTGTTACCATCTTCTATACTGCTCCCACCGCCATCCGAACCTTCATGAAGTGGGGGCCCGAATATCCCAAGAGGCATGATTTATCCCAACTGCGCCTCCTGGGCACTGTTGGTGAACCAATCAACCCGGAAGCCTGGATGTGGTACTATGAAAACATCGGTGGCGGCCGCTGCCCGATTATGGATACATGGTGGCAGACCGAAACAGGCGGCTTCATGGTCACACCGACTCCAATCCTGCCCATCAAGCCAGGTACGGCAACCAAGCCGTTCCCAGGTATTGAAGTAGATGTTGTTGATGATGACAAGCAGCCTGCCGAGAGGGGATACCTCGTGGTGAAGTCTCCGTGGCCTTCGATGCTCATGACCATCTGGGGCGATGATCAGCGTTACCTTGACGAGTATTGGAGCCGTTTTGGTGACTATTACTTTACCGGCGATGGTGCCAAAAAAGACTCCATGGGCTACATCTGGGTCACGGGCCGGGTCGACGACGTCCTCAAGGTATCGGGTCACCGCCTCGGGACAGCCGAAATTGAAAGCTCCCTCGTCGAGTGTGAGGAGGTTGCAGAGGCTGCCGTCATAGGCAAGAAAGATGACATCAAAGGTGAGGTTCCGGTGGCCTTTGTGACCCTGAAAGATGGTTACAAGGGCAGTTCTGAACTCGTGGCAAAGCTCAAAAAACATGTTGACGTCAAGGTCGGTCCCATCGCCCGTCCCAGCAGCATCATCTTTACCAGCACCCTGCCCAAAACCCGTTCCGGCAAGATCATGCGCCGGCTCCTGAGAGACATTACCGAAGGCCGGACCATCGGTGATGCAACCACCCTGGCTGACCCCTCTGCGATGGAGGAAATTGTTGCTGCCTATTCTGGCAAGGCGGGGTAATTTCAAAGTATTGCCCCTAAGACCGAGATACCGGGAACCGGATAACAAGCCCTCCCGTAACCTTGAAAAGCCCCAGCCGTTAAACCAGAGATGACAGGGAACGGAAGTTCTTCTCTTTGTTTTTGTGTTTGTTTTTGAAGGTCATTACTGCGACTGCAGCTTTGTGCAGGCCTTTTAGGTTGGCCTGTATCCATTTTTCGTTGAAGTTCACATAATATTTATTATCGGAAGTTCTCTTTGATCGAGGGGAAAGCGATGGTGTTCCCCATTTGTTAGGAAGGCAGCTCCGGTTCACCCGATTCCAGTAGTTCTGTGACCATGAGGTTTTCGCTGTACAGGGTAAAGTCTCGTGGCCATGGTTCACACCCAGGAAAACTGGCCCAACCAAAGTGATTTTTGTGCCTGCCGTTTGCTTCTCTTTGATTTTCATCACCACCAGGTTCTTCTTCTTTTTCAATCATTAATAGTCCGTCCAAGACGTCAATACCCGCGATTTCCGGGTGCCCAGGTTCTTCTCGTAAAGCTTTCTCCATTGACGGGGGTCGGTCCTTGTTCCTCTGCACCGGTCCTCCCTCCTTCTTGGTCTTGCCATCACTTGCGGGTTGAATACGGACTGGTACTGCTAATCATAAGCTAATCATAATCTAATCATAATCTAATCATAATCCATCTTGCCCTGTCGGAGGCAGTACTATTCCACGCCCTGGGGACAACGGAAACCGTGGGCCGTCTCGGTATTGGTACCGTCCGTGCAGAAGTTGTTGCAAGACAAGAAAAAAGCCGGCAGGGCCGGCCTTTACGCTGAGGTTCATGTAAACCTTAGCTCCTTGGTACCTTGAGAACCTGGCCTGGGTAAATCTGCAGGCTCTTCAGCCGGTTGATTTCCCGGATGCGCTCGATAACCACCCTCAAATCCCCTTGACCCCAGTAAGTATCCGCAATTTTCCAGAGGGTATCTCCTGGCTTAACCGTCACCTCCACGAACTCTGTTCCCCTCGCACTTTGGTCAATGTGGTAATCTGGCCCAGTCACGTCCGGAACTCCATGCCCGCTTGCCATGCTATACAGCACCGGAAACAGGACCATGGAGCCGGCCACCAGCAAGACTCGTAGTCGTAGCATCACCTCCAGCGCATCCCAGATTTTCACCCGGCGCCAGTTCCCGGGCCTTGACCTTCTCCGGGCCCTCGTCTGTTGAGCCTGGCTGTATAAGGAGTGTGTTCCCAAGGCCATTGTTGTCCCCCCTGAACATCTGTTCGCTTCAGAATTATCTTACCACGAACATATGTCCGTGTCAACGGTTTGGGCGAACATTTTTTCCGGGAACATATATTTGCGCCTTTTCTAACTATGCTGTTTCAAATGGTGTTTGCTCTTGTTGGGTTTAAGGGAACCTCTTGGCTGGAACCTTAGCGGTCCTGCTCCGGGAGCAACCATGGCGTAGGACTTTTGCTGCCTACGGGGTCTTTTTTCTTTCTTCGTGCAGGCACGTTGCTTAGGAGGCAAAGTTCCTGGCAAAAACTAGAAAAAGATCAAAGTAAGACTGAATTTGCCAAATAGAAGGTCGAAATCGCGAACACGCGTTTGCAGATTGTCTTTCTGGTGTGCTATAATGTAGTCAGTAAAGTGTTGGAAAATGCCAGACGAAACTCACCCCGGAGGTGCGGGTAATGGCGGAGAAGCTTACCGTCCGGCAGAGGCAAATCCTGGAGTTTATCAAGGACGAGATCCGGAGAAAAGGGTATCCCCCGTCAGTACGTGAAATCGGGCAGGCTGTTGGTTTGAGTTCCAGTTCGACCGTTCACGGCCACCTGCAAAGCCTAGAAGGCAAGGGCTATATCAGGCGCGACCCGACAAAGCCGAGAGCAATTGAGGTTCTCGACCCTGACTTTCGAACAGCCCGTAAACCTACCGTTGAAGTGCCCCTGGTGGGCCAAGTAACGGCGGGCGAGCCGATCCTGGCTGTTGAAAACATTGAAGACACGATCCCTCTCCCGGTTGATTTTGTTGGTACAGGTAAGGCTTTTCTTCTTTCTGTACGCGGGGATAGTATGATCGGGGCAGGGATCCTTGAAGGGGATTACGTCGTGGTCCGCCAACAGGAAACAGCAGAGAACGGGGATATTGTGGTGGCGCTCTTAGAAGATGAGGTGACGGTGAAGAGGTTTTACAGGGAGAAAGACCATGTACGACTGGTACCCGAAAACCAGTTCATGGAGCCGATCCTGGCAAGGAACGTGAAGATCCTGGGTAAGGTTATTGGGCTCCTACGGCGTATACATTAGAGGAAAACCGGTTATGACATGCCGTATGCGTCATCGCCTCTCAATATATTCCGACGGCCGAAGTGAAAGCTCCTCCTGAGAAGAGAAAACCATTTAGAAAAGAAAACCAGTTTGGTTCTCCCGTGGGATGGAAGGGTGGTCGCCTGCAGGCAGGTGGCAGGGACCGGACCCTTCTCCCCCACTTTTCCCTACTCTTTTCTGTCTTTGTCCTTACCCTGAAAAGCCCGGCACTGGCAGCCCTGGGCTGACTATAACCTTAGAATAACTGCAGATACTGGTCTAATTCCCATTGGTGCACCTGGCTCCTGTAGACATCCCATTCGATGCGTTTCGCCTCCATGAAATGCCTGAAGATGTGTTCCCCAAGTGCTTCTTGAATAACCTCATTCCTATCCAGTTCATCCAATGCTTCCTGCAGATTCATGGGGAGGCTTTCAATTCCACGCTCTGCCCGTTCCCGGAGACTCATGGCGTAGATATTCTCGTCGACAGGCGGTGGCGGCTCGATTCTATTCTTGATCCCGTCGAGCCCTGCCTTCAGGGTGACCGCCAAAGCCAGGTACGGGTTGCAAGCTGCATCCGGTGATCTTAGTTCAATCCTGGTCCCTACCCCACGCCGGGCCGGAATCCGGATCAATGGGCTCCGGTTCTTGGGTGACCAAGCAATATAAACAGGGGCTTCGTAACCTGGAACCAGACGCTTATAGGAGTTAACCAGGGGATTGGTGATTGCGGTGTATGCCCGGGCATGTTTCAGAAGGCCCCCAATGTAATACCTGGCAATGCTACTCAACTGGTCCTCTGTCTCCGGGTCATAAAAGGCATTCTTCCCGTTTGAAAAAAGGGATTGGTGGGTGTGCATCCCGGATCCGGGTAAACCGTGGAGGGGCTTCGGCATAAAGGTGGCGTGTAACCCGTGCTGCTGGGCGATTGTCCGAACGACAAACCGGAAGGTAACTATGTTATCAGCCGTTCTCAGAGCATCTGAGTACTTAAAATCGATCTCGTGCTGACCGGGTGCAACTTCGTGGTGGGAGGCCTCGATCTCAAAACCCATTTCTTCCAAGGTTACCACCATATCCCGGCGGGCGTGTTCTCCTTTGTCGATTGGTGAGAGGTCGAAGTAACTTCCCTGGTCTTGGGTATTGGTTGTGGGATGCCCGTGTTCGTCCTGGAGAAAAAGAAAAAACTCCGCCTCGGGACCGGCATTCATCGTATAACCCATTTCGCCCGCTTCCGCGATGACCCTCTTTAAAGTACACCGCGGGCACCCCTCGAAGGGGGTTCCATCAGGGTGATACACGTCGCAGATCAAGCGGGCTGTTGTTGCCCCTTCTTTGCCCGTCTTCCACGGAAAAAGAGCAAATGTATCCGGGTCTGGCCTGAGGTACATATCGGATTCCTCAATCCGGACAAACCCTTCGATAGATGAACCATCAAACATCATCTCGCCGTCCAATGCCTTTTCCAATTGGGTTACTGGAATGGCCACGTTCTTGACGGTTCCCAGGATGTCGGTAAACTGGAGCCTGATAAACCTAACGCCGAATTCCTCAACCTTGCTTAAAACCTCTTCCTTGGTTATCCTCCCCATGAAGCGTATCTCCTCTCATAAATCTTGCAGTAACAGCTCTTTTTCTTATTGGGCACCAACTGCGTCCTGTTGCACCCTCATGAACGCTTTCTGTCCATCAATTCCAACAGGCGGGGACGGTCCCTGAGCGGGTACAAGGACCTGATTTCCCTTTCTTTTCTCAATGTTCCATAACTTTCCCGCGCTGGCGGTGCTGGAACTCGCCCGAGCTGCTGCTCACCTCTGACCCTGGGTTTGGATTTCCTCCGCCGGAAATACACACTGGCCTCTCCCTGGTCAATCTGGGCCTGGCCACAGGTATGGACACTCTCTCTAATCCTCATTTCTGGACCACCATGATGCCCGGTGTCCTCCCTGTCGAGTAATTCCTTAATACCTTTAAGGTCATAGCCCTTTTTCATCAAATCCTTGATGGCTTGAAGCCTTTCTACATCCAGTTGCGAGTAAAGCCTCTTGTTGCCCCTTGTTCGTGCTGGGTTAAGGAGCCCCCTTTTTTCGTAATAACGGATCTGCCTGGCAGTTAGTCCTGTCATCCCCTCGACAACGCTCATTGAATAGACAGGGGTCTTCGCGCTGGTATAGGCCACCACTTTCACCTCACAGGTGTCTTAGGATTAATAGCACCCCCTTCACCTTCCGGGGCAGCACCAGCCATGAATGCCGTTGTCTGGTTTCCATTGTACCCTAAAGCCTGGCCCGAATCAACTGGAAGGCCCTCCAAAGGTCACTTTTTCTGACACAGGCCCAGGCCTTTAATCAGGTCATCCGGGCGAAGAGGAGAAAAACCATGATCATGCCGAGCACGACCTTAACCACGACAGCAAACATCACCCCAAGGGCTGTCCTAAAGCCAACGAAAACCCCCTTCCTCAGCCCACTGCCGTGGATGATTTCAGCAATAATTGCCCCTGCAAAAAAACCAGCTACCGCCCCCCCATAGCCAGACCAAAGCCACCCCGCCAGGACACCCAAGCCACACCCCACCAGTGCCGTCCAACTGGAAATGGCCTCCTTTGCTCCAACAGCCCCGGCCAGGTAGTCAACTCCAATGGAGATGAGGGCCAACAGGAAGAGGATCAGCAGAAGCTGAGAGTCAATAACCGTAAAGCCGGTGAGAACCGCGTAGAAGACGGAGCCTAAAAAGATGAGTAGATTGCCTAAAGGGGAGGGTACAACAGTAAAACCCAGTCCCACTACAATTAGCAGCAGGGATAAACCCTGAACCAGCTTTTCCACCCTCTGCCCTCCGACGGGAAAAAGACAAATTCGTAACCCGGTCTGGGATACCAGACCCGTTACAGAGAGATTGTACGCAGAGCCCCGGATTATATGACCCATGAACCCGGTTCCATAAGCCTTGTTCTCCAGGCAAAGCTCCAGGAATCCACCGGTGTGGAGCTGGTTCTTGCCCCTGGGCCCGGCGGAAAGGCCTCAAAAAAAACCAGCATCCAGCAGCCCGCGGTCAACCATGACCTGTAGAGCCCGCAGAACGGCAATTTCAGTGTGGTGCGATGTCAACCCCCCCTGGAGATAAACTGCATAAGGTGGTCGCATGGCCGCATCGGCACTGAGCTCAATAGATGCCCCCTGGACGAATGTTCCTGCCGCCATGATTACTTCGTCTTCGTAACCAGGGAGGGACGAGGGAATTGGTCTAACATGGGAATCCACCGGGGATGTGCTCTGTATTCCCTCACAGAAAGCTACAACCCTTTCAGGTGACCCCATTTTAAAGGCCTGGATAATATCACCACGTGGTTCACTTGGACCGGGCATGACTTCAATCCCGAGTCTAGAGCAGATGGCGGCGGCGAAGATGACCCCCTTGATGGCTTCGGCCACCACTACTGGAGCCAGGAAGAAACCCTGGAATATGGAGCGGTTGAAACCCAAAGACGGCCCGACCTCACTTCCGAGCCCAGGTGCGGTTAGACGGTTGGCGGCCAAGTCCACGGCCTCGGCTTTTCCAACCACGTAGCCACCTGTAGGACACAGCCCACCTCCAGGGTTCTTAATTAAAGAGCCGGCCACCACGTCGGCGCCAACCTCCAGGGGCTCGTGTTTCTCCACGAACTCACCGTAGCAGTTATCCACGACACAGAAGGCGTGTGGAGTCCATCTTTTTACCGCTTCTACCAGGCGTCCTGTATCTTCCAGCAGGAGAGACGGACGCCAGGCGTAGCCGCGAGACCGCTGAATGAACACGACCCGGGTCCGAGGGTTGAGTGCATTTTTCAGGTCCTCGAGGGACGGGAGACCAGAGGGCCCTGGTTCTACTTGCCGGTACCTAACCCCCAGCGACCTTAATGAACCTGGCTGTTTTTCACCCTCTTTCCCGATCCCGATCACCTTCCACAGGGTATCGTAGGGGGTTCCGGTGGCAGATAAGAGCTCGTCGCCCGGGCGAAGGAGTCCGTAAAGAGCAACTGCCAGGGCATGGGTACCAGACACCATCTGGCTGCGTACAAGCCCCTTTTCTCCACCGAAAACCACGGCGTAAAGTTCGTCAAGCTTATTCCGGCCCCGGTCATCATACCCGTATCCCGACGTCACCCCTAGGCAGTCCTCTGTAATTCCAACCACCTGAAAGCCCCTCAGTACCCGGGCGAAATTCACCTGGGCGGTGGCCTCCACAGCGGACAGGTAAGGGGCAACCTCTTCCTTCACCCGGTTGGCCAGCTCCAGGAGGGCCGGGGATATCCCGTATTCTTCCTTCAAGATTTCAAAGGCTGTCTTGTCCATTTAACCCCCCCCCACCAATCCCTTCTCCCCTGCCGTGATCCAGCCTGCTGGTGGTCTGGCAGGACTGCTTCTGTTCACCGACACTTCGACCTCCTGATTTCTGTTGTGGCCTGTTCACTCGTTAACTGTCTTGTTCTCTGCCCTAACGATTTTCAGGTTGATCACATTATAGCATAAGACGACGGGCCTTCACCCAATCGGCCTTGCCCCTTGGGTACCCGACCGGCATGTCATTTTCGGCCACCTGCCCTTTGGCACAAGAGGAACAGCCCAGGGCAGAATAAGCTTGACTTTGCATCTAATACCTCAGCATCATGAATGCCATTAACCTTGAAAAGACCTGGTTCTTTCCCAAATCAATAAAAAAAGAATACTAGGGAGGAGATTCTGTTCTAATTTTAGCAGCAGCGGCCCTTGGTGAGTAATAATAGGTATTGACATCATGGATTTCACGTGATTACAATTTTAGTTGTAAGCACTATATTTTCCATGTCAACCTTTTCAAGGGTGCACAAGATGAAGAACCCATCTTCTAGGCCCTTGAGCTTAGTCTCTGAACCCGGGTCACGAAAGTGATGACACTATCTTTTGCCAGCCGCTTGGTTTTTCGTTTTTAGCTGGTCAAAAGGGGGTATTAGTTGAAAACCACCAAGAAACGACCCGCTTTTTGGGGAAAGGCGAGCGGCTGCGAGGCCGCTTTTTTTTGTGACTTTCATGTCCACACTTCCTTTTCTGCTGACAGTGAGCAAAGCCCCTACATGGTTTGCCTCCGGGCGGTTCAACTGGGCCTTACCAAGGTTGGGTTCAGCGATCATTTGAGCCTTTACCCGGATGACCCCAACTTTGGTCTTCTCGACCGTTTCTACACATCTTACGTGGAGACCATAGAACGATGCCGCAAAGAGTTTAACAACAAACTCGAGATCCTTATGGGGGTTGAGGTTGATTATCATCCCGAAAAAGCCCGAGACCTCAGTTCCTTCTTGAAGGATCATCCCTTTGACTACGTTTTGGTCTCGGTTCATCATGTGAACGGGAGCTCCCTTTTGGACAAGCAGTTTTATACTACCCGCTCCCCCGAGTTGGGGGTGCGCCAGTTCGTGAAAACTCTCCAGCACGCGGCGACCTTTCCCGGGATGGATGTCCTGGCTCACCTCGATTGGATTAAGAGGGGCTGGCGCAGGTACTGGACATGGCTCCCTTATGACCCACAGATCTTGCTGCGCGCCGGCCTAGAGCGGGTACTGGAAGGGATAATCGAACAGGGAGTCGTCTTAGAGATCAACACCTCAGGCCTGAGGCGTGGTGTTGAAGAACCTTTTCCAGGGAAAGTTATTTTATCCCGCTACCGTGAAATGGGCGGTACTCGTTGTACTTTAGGCTCTGATGCCCACCGAACCGATGAGCTGGGCGATGGAATCCGGGAGGGCTTTGACCTGGCTCGTTCGTTAGGGTTAGATGTTTCTACTCCCCTGGCTTCAAGCCCAGTGGAGAGAAAAGGAGCCAGGCCTGTGCAGAAAGGGAAAGTGTGATGGCAGCTTTCAAGAACAACTAAGTTACAACCCAATGGTTCTTCTGCTCAAAATGATACCTTGGACCCACTACCAAGACTACTTTAAAGGAGGTTGAAGAAATATGGGTGACCAAAAAATCAAGATTGCCATTGCTGGAGTGGGAAACTGTGCCAGCGCATTACTCCAAGGTATTGAGCTTTATTCTAACGACAAGGACTTAGTCGAAGAGCCAATTGGTTTAATGCACTACAATCTCGGTGGCTATAAGCCGGGTAGTATTGAAGTGGTTGCCGCTTTCGACATCGACGCTCGAAAAGTGGGTAAACCCCTGCGCGAGGCCATTTTTGCCAAACCTAATTGTACGGAAGTTTTCTATTCTGATTTACCTGACTATCCCGTAACCGTTCAGATGGGCCCGGTTATGGACGGGTATTCCGAGCACATGAAGGATTACCCAGAAGACAGGACCTTTATTCTTGCTGACCATGAACCGGTTGATATTGCGAGGGTTCTCAAGGAATCGGGAGCCGACCTCCTCATCAACTATCTACCCGTGGGCTCAGAAGAAGCAAGCAGGTTTTATGCGCAGGCTTGCCTTGAAGCTGGCATTGGTTTCATCAACGCCATACCTGTCTTCATAGCATCAGACCCGAACTGGGCCCGTCAGTTCGAGGACAAGGGGTTACCCATTATTGGTGATGATGTCAAGTCCCAGGTAGGTGCCACCATTACCCATCGGGTCCTAACAAAGCTTTTTGAGGACCGCGGTGTAAAAATTCATCAAACATATCAGCTAAATTTTGGAGGCAACACCGACTTTTTGAACATGCTCAACCACAGCCGTCTGAAGTCAAAGAAGAAGTCCAAGACCCAGGCCGTCCAGTCCGAAATGAACAAAGCCCTAACAGAAGAAAAGATTCACATCGGGCCGAGTGATTATGTACCATGGTTGAAGGACAACAAGATCTGCTACATCCGCATGGAAGGATCAGGGTTCGGGAAAGTACCTCTTCACCTGGAACTAAAACTTTCGGTTGAAGACTCGCCCAACAGCGGCGGGGCAATCATTGATGCTATTCGGTGTATGAAATTGGCCCTTGATCGGGGTCTGGCAGGGCCATTGGATGCCATCTCTGCTTACACCATGAAGTCTCCGCCGGTCCAGTACACCGATTCCGAGGCCCGAAAGATGGTGGAAGCCTTTATCCAAGGGGAATCCGGGGTGAAACCGGCGTGAAAGCCCTGGTAATTGCCGCAGGTGAGGGGAAACGATTCCGCGCAGGTGGTTTCAAGGGGCCCAAGCCCCTTTACCCCCTCCTCGGCCTATCATTAATTGAACGGACAATCTTTGGTCTCAGGGAAGCAGGAGTAGATGAGATTGTTTTGGTTCTAGGCTACCAGCAGGATGAAATCCGTCAATATCTCGAGGAAAGAGGCGACCTGGGGGTGAAGATCCAGGTCGTGGTTCATCCCGGCTGGTCTGCCGGGAACGGGACCAGTGTTTTGGCTGCTCAACAGTTTCTCCGGGAAGAGCCTTCTTTCTTGTTGACCATGGCTGACCACATCGTCTCTCAAGATGTTTTTAAACAGTTGACGGCAAATCTCCCTGGTCCAGGTGAAGTATTGGTGGGAGCCGATTTTAACCTTGCGTGTCGTCCCGATCTTAGGGAAGCCACCAAGATTACAGTAGCTGACAACAACCGGGTAGTTGATATCGGTAAGGAGATCAAGGAATTTAGTGCAGTTGATTGTGGTGTCTTTCACGCAACACCGGCCTTGTTCGCAGCCCTGGCCGAAGCCCAAGCCCGAGGGCGATACACACTCAGCGATGGAATCCGGGTACTGGCAGGCCGGGGAAGGGCTTTCGCCTGCAGTATTGGGGATGCCTGGTGGATTGATGTTGACCAACCCGAGGATGCCAAAAGGGCCCGCAAGCTTCTCCTTGGCCAGCTGCCTTCCCCTCGCGATGGACTGGTAGCTCGGTATCTTAACAGGAAACTCTCAGTCCCCCTAACCGGTAGGCTGGCTCAGACAGGTTGCACTCCCAATCATGTTTCCTTGTTTACCGCATTCTTGTGCGCCCTGTCGGCCGTGTCCTTCGTGTTCGGGTCTTTTCTGTGGGGGGGATTGCTGGCCCAGATAGCTTCCATTCTCGACGGTGTGGACGGAGAATTGGCACGCTTGAAGTACTTGCGCTCCCATTTTGGAGAACTCTTTGACTCCATTCTGGACCGTTACAGTGACGGAGTCGTTCTGATTGGGATGGCAGTGGGAACCTACCTTCAGAACTCCAGCCCTTGGGTCCTGGTTCTGGGTGCCGCAGCCCTTTTAGGTGCTCCCATGTCAATGCTGATGAAAGAGAAATTCCGCTCGGCCACCGGGAGGACTTACCTACCTGCCGAGGAGGGCCCGTGGGTAAATTTGCTCCTGGGAAACAGGGACGGCCGTCTGTTTGTCGTGATGCTCTCAGGTGTCCTCCACGTACCACTGGTAGGGCTAACCATCTTGGCTCTCACTTCACACTTGCTCGTACTTGTACGTTTTAATTTAATGAGAAGGCAAATGTAGGTCCCCTACCCTCTTCGTTCAGTCCTCTTCGGCGGTCTGCAATCTCTTAGTGCCGACTCCCCCAAGACCTACCCCCCCAGGGTGTTGCCCTCCAACTCTACGAAAATGTCCCGACGGCGCTGACCTTCCTTCGGAGCGTCTGTCATGGACCTCGGCCGGCCCAGGGCAGCAGCCAAACTCGCCCTACGGTGGCTGAGGTTGGTCCTCCGCTGCCTGCGGTTCCTGAACTTGTTCGCTGATGGCCATTCAGGAAGCCCGCGCCTTCACGTTCGTTGGTACCCATGATGCTGACTGTACCGACCGGTTTGTTGCCGATTTTCATCTTTCGTGGTACCACCGCTTGTTGCGGTCTACATGTTCTTAATGATCCCGAAGTCCCCACTTGCCGCTGCATGGAGAATCGGTGCCATATACTTATCAACCAGGGAGGCATCCAGCGGTACGGGCATGTTCTTGAGCTTTGATTCCAGCTGTGGATCCTTCGCCGCAGCCAATGCCCTTTCAAGATGCCGTTGAGAAAACCCAGGTACATCGGCAAGTGTCGTGGGAAACCCTACCCTTTTGGCCAGCTCCTGCATGGCCCGGGCCACCTCGATCCCCAGTTCCCGGCCGTGAACCTGATCCGGGTCAATGCTCGTGAGTCCTACCCTTCTCAATATTTCAGCCACCAATTTCAGCTGTCTCTGAATCGCCGGAGCAAAAAACACCGTATAGTACGGGTTCATAATGGCACACGCCCTGCCGTGACTGGTGATATCGACGAGAGAAAAGCTGGTTAGATGAGCCCCGTTGGTCCCTCCCACCATAATGGCATATCCCCCCAAGTCGGTACCGAGACCGAGGGCTTCTCGTGCTTCACCATCCCTGGGGTCTTCAATAACCCTTTCCGTGTAGTTAACAATCAATTCAATTCCTGTGAGAGCAATATTCTTGATCCTGTCGAACTTGTCTTCAGTAGCCCCATAAAAGACCTCTAAACAATGCGCAATCCCATCAAAGGCACCATCAAGAGTGAGGGACCTAGGCATATGATAGGTAACAGTGTAGTCAAACACGGCACGGTTAGGAACAACGGCATCATCAACGATGAGCTTCTTCTGGCCGACCACGGGGTCGGTGACATTACTGTACTTGGTCAAGTGGGCACCAGAGCTTGCGGCAGTTTCTATCGCCAGCAGAGGAAAGAGCTTTTTGCCTGTTGCTTGCAGCACCTTGGTAACCTGCCCGGTCCCAAAATAGGTGTCCAGCTCAGCACTGTATGTTCCCAGGGTGGCAAGAACATTGGCAGCTTTAACCGCATCAATGGTGCTTCCCGCCCCTAATGCAATAAGGAAATCAGGTTCATGGTGGAGTATGTAGGTTTCAATACGGTACACGTCTTCTCTAGGGGTATTAGGTCTGGCACCAGGTAGGGCCCCTCCCCCAACTATCTCCACACCGTTTTCTTTAAGCGAATCCCTGACACGGTCGACGATGGGTTTTAGCCAAGGGCTCGGATTGGCAATGATCAGTGCCTTATCCCCGAGTTGACATGCCACTGAACCGACCTGGTCCAGAACGTTTAATCCAAAAACATACTTACCGGCAGTAAACCCTTCAAGGAGTAATCTGGCCTGCTTCTTGGCACGATCTGGCATCAAGGAACCTCCCCTAAATTTCAGGCTCATTGTATTAGGTAGTGTCGCTGTGGCGACCCCCGCAAGAAGTATCAGGCGTTTCCCTCGGTGTAACCATTAATGATGGACTGGTAAGGACACCCGGCAGTCTTGCAACCCACAGGAAAGTGAACCGGTTGGTGCCAGGGTAATCACCACTTATTTACCACATTCGGAGGTATTTCCCCTTTAAGGATTTTTGCACACTGTTCCGCCACGACTAGGGATGTTTTCCTAATGGCCTCTTTTGTGTAGCCTCCGATATGTGGAGTGAGGATGACATTGTCTAGGGACAGGAGTAGGCTGTCGGGCGCCAGTGGTTCCTGCTCGAAGACATCGAGTGCAGCTCCACCGATGGTCCGTGACCGCAGGGCCTCAATTAATGCAGGTTCGTCGACAATGCTTCCCCGTGAACAATTAATAAAGAAAGCAGTTTTCTTCATCAAGTTCAGAAGCCTTGAACCAACCATCTTCCTGGTTTCGCTCGTAGCGGGAACGTGGATGGTAACAAAATCTGCCTGCCTGAAAAGGTCTTCAAGGCCAACCATCTTAATCCCAATACCTTCTGCATTACTGGGTTCAAGGTACGGGTCGTGCCCGAGAACATCCATGCCGAAGCACTTGCCTATTTGGGCCACACGCCGACCAATCGCACCAAGACCTATTGTCCCCAGGGTCTTTCCCTCCAACTCCATACCCAAAAGAAATTCCGGTAAATCCCCGGTATGTTGACTTCTCCAATGGCCTTTCCTGATAAAGTGATCACCACCCAAAGCCTGGCGGCAAAAATGAAGCATAAAAGAAAAGACCAACTCGGCCACTGCCTCTGCGTTCGAACCACGGGTGTTGGTAACATAGACCTTTTTTTCTCTGGCCGCCCCGACGTCAATATGATCGTAACCAACACCACAAACCACAATTCCCTTTAACATGGGAGCACTATTGATTAGTTCCCTCGTAATCTTGGTATACTCGGAAACCACCACGGTTGCTTCCTTGAATCTTTCGGTTAATTCCTCCTGGGATTGAGTATCGAGGTAAACTATTTTGCCTACGGTGCTGATGGTTTCTACAGCCTCTTTTGTCATCTCAATCTTGTCCGCGAAGAGCACTACCCCTTGACCCAAGGTTATCCCCCTTTTACTGTTTACTTCTACGAAAATGCCACCATCTGCCTCGCCAGAGGTGCACCTCCACTCGCCTTCCTTATTCCTCGGCCCTCCGGGCCTGCGGCCGGAGCGTCTCGTTCCTGAGGACCCCTGGCGTACAACCTTTGCGAAATACCGCTTCCAATTTTCATCCTTCGTGGTGCCGCCGCACCACAAGGGGGCATAGAGCCCTAGTTACTTTTACCTAAATGCCAAGCCAGATAATACCACCTGTTCCTTGCATACACGCTTTTACCTTTTATGTTAACTCAAATTGGGGCACTCCCAACATCCGCGCTTTAATTTTTCCTTACATGGCAAGAACCTCCTCCCGGTTTTTCTGCCTTTCTTTCTCAGGTGGCAGCTATCCCTGAAAGAATGGGGTTCCCCACCTCCTTCTCACCTTTGACCAGGCTGGGATCAAGGCCGCCAGGACCAATGCACAGCTCAGGTATGTGAGCATAATTCCCTGCGGTTTATCCAAGAGAAAATAGGCAAGCATGGGACCCACTGCGGCCCCAAAATCCGCTGCCATTGAGTACGTGGCCACAAGATACGCCCTTGGTGCTGAAAGAGTGGCAGCAGAGTCAGAAAGCAAGGTATCAGCAAGGGTGGTCAGGGATGTCGCCGAAAACAGCAGAACCAGGACCGACAAGATCCAGATTTCCTTGGGTAAACTGAAGGCCAGCAGTGTAAAGCCCATGGAACCCACCAAGAGGGAAAGCTTTAGCAGGGGGATTCTCCCTGCGGTATCTGACCAGTGTCCCATGTAGACGGCCAAGAAAGGCTCCCAAGCCCAACGAAGCCCCAACAAAAGACCGGCCAGCCCGGCAGCAGTGAAGGCTAACCCAAAGAGAACAATCTGATCGGTAAAGTAAGTGAGAATGGTATAGCTGAGGCTGGAATTGATAACACCCCGAAAACACGTACCGATGATAAACCCGGAAGCAACAATCAAAAAGTTCTCCTTTATCAGTATGGGCCAAGCCTGTTCCCTTTTGGTCATCACCTCGCCTCTGGCCGAGTCAAGCCGAGGGAGCAGCACCGTTACCAAGATTATGCCTAGACTTAAGCTGAGCAATCCCAAAAAAATGGAGGTCTTCTCAAGGCCAAACCAGTGAACCAGGAACGGCCCTGCGGTCATACCAAACAGACTGCCTAACCTGTAGAGGCCGTTATAAGTCCCCATGGCTTTTCCACGGCTGGCATCTTCAGAAAACTCAACAACGACCAGGTAGCTCCCAATCTGCAGAAAACTCCAACCGATCCCCCAAAGGCTGCGGAGCAAAATCCAAACTACAAAACTATCGGCAATTCCGTACCCGATAGTCGAAATTGCTGCGGCCGAAACGGCGAGAAACAATCCTGTTCGTAAGGGTATCTTCTGGTAAACAATCCCCACAAGGGGGTTGGCCGGTAGCCTGATAAAGCGGTTCAGGGACAGCAAGACCCCAACCTGCCAGACGGATTTCAGGCCGACATCCCCCCAGAGAACAGGCAGAGTAATGTAAAGCATTGAATCTCCGACCAGACATATGGCTGTTACTAGGGCGACGCCCAGAATCTGCTTTGGGACTTTGGTGTGCAACAGGTCTCACTTTCCTTTGGAAACCCCTTCCTGTGTCTTGTATTCTACGGTTGATTTGTGATTACCTCCGCTGTTGTCGCAAGGTGGTCAGGGGGTATGAAACCTAAACTGTTTGACGTACCGTACGTCGCAAGCTCGGCAAGTGGTGTATCTATAGTTAGGTTCGGTCTTGAGTGCTTGTCCTTCCGGTATTTGGAGGTCCTGCTGAATTGGCCTGGGTCTTACGTGTACTTTTCCAACAAGGTTCTCAATGACCAGTAACATCTTGTCTCCTCCGGATTATTTCTTCCTTTTCTTCTACCTTTTCCTTCTTTACCACCTTCATTCCACACACCCGGCACACGCCTCTCTTGAGAACATCCTCCCTTAGTTCTATACCTTCCTTTGCTGCCCCGGCCTTTTCACCTTCTGTTCTACCTATTCGGCGTCCCAGGGCATAACCAGTAAGAAAACCAGTCAGGAGTACAAGAACTATCAAGACGATGATTTCTGGCACAGCCCGATCCTCCTTCCGATCCAATACTCCACCAAGAAAAGACCCAGTGTTGTGACCAGTACAATGACAGAGTTGGTGGGTTGAAGAAGGAAACTACCCAGAAGAAGGACCACGGCAAGCATTAGGGTTTCCATCTGACCCAGGCTATGGGTCAGCCGTCCTGCGCTGCAGCCTGCACCCTGGAGACGGCATGAGTCGAGGTAATCATCCAAGAGTTCAACAGCACCAACACTGGCTAACGCGAAGAGGGTCATGTGCATGCCCCAAAACCAGTACATCACCAGCAGGCACACCACACCTTCACCCCAGGTGGGCAACCCAGAAGGGAGACGCTCCCTCAGATTCCACCCCATTCCCAGAAGATAGCTGGCCAGGAAAAGAGGAAGCACCAGGTCTGCCTTTAGTGTTGCGGCCAAGGCCAGGCAAACCAAGGCATAAGCCGTTGCCCCCGGGCCGAAAACAGCTGCCACCAGGTTAACCTTTCCGAAAGCCTGGTCCTCTTCTATGTCTAGGGAGTCATCCATGAGCTTGATGGCCAGGCCGACTAAGAGGACCGCCAGGAACCTCCTGCCGACCTCAAAGATGGCGGGCGACAAAGGCTTTCACCTCCGTGAACCCTCTTTTCTCAAGGGCAGAGACCGGGATAATGTGGTGTCTTCTGAATTCTTCCTTGAGCTTAATCAAGCCAACCCGCGCCATAGGGAGGTCCATCTTGTTGGCAAGCATGGCATATTGGGCGTAATAGGAAGCAAAACGGGCTACCTGAAGGTCAATCTCGCCCACCGCATCAACCCCACCGGCTCGCCCAACTGCGGCCGCATCCACCATGTGAAGCACGATCTCGGCCCCCTTGAGATAAGAAAGGGTCTGGGCCATGGCCTTACGTACATCCTCGTCTTGGTGGATTTGGTCCGTGAGACCGCAGGTATCTGTGATCCGGAAGTTCCTTTTCACCTTGCCCCGGGGAACGGTCAGGACCAGGCTGTGCAGGCATCTTGTTTTATGTGGGGCTGCATCTACCAAGACCTTTCTCGCTTGGTCAGGAGGGTAAGCCATATACTGCTGGGTTCCGTCCGGGTAACGGGTACATACCTCTAGTTTCTTAATACCCATGAAACCAGCAAAATTGATCAAAAAAAGTGTCTTGCCCACATTGGCCTGACCTACAATAAGGCAATCCTTCACCGGTTACGACACCTCCTCGATGTCGTCCTCGGTTATCAGTATTAGCTCCTCCCGGGTAAGTTTTGGCTTGTCAACCAATCGCACGGCCTGGCTTCGTATGGCCTGTTCGATGATGTTTCTAACATCGCGGGCATTGCCTTTCTTATCCCCGACCATACTGGCTTGCCTCCGGAGAATACCTGCCAGTTTCTGTCTTGCTCCTGGAGTGAGCCGGTACTGCCGTCTCTTCAACATCAAGTCCGCTATTTTCATCAATTCTTCAGCCGTATAGTCTGGAAACTCAATATGGATCGGGAAACGGGAACGCAGTCCGGGGTTGCTACGTAAGAACCAGTCCATTTCCTTCATGTAGCCGGCAAGGATTAACAACAGGTTCTCTTTGTTATCCTCCATGGATTTGACCAGGGTATCGATAGCCTCTTTTCCGAAATCCTTTTCACCCCCCCTGGCCAGGGAATAGGCTTCATCAATAAACAGGATTCCTCCCATTGCACGTTCCAACTGTTCGCGGGTTTTCTGTGCCGTATGCCCAATGTACTCACCAACGAGGTCAGCCCTTTCCACTTCAACCAGGTGACCCTTCGGCAAGACACCCATTTCTCGAAAGATCTTCCCCAGAATCCGCGCCACCGTGGTCTTACCTGTACCGGGGTTTCCTTTGAAAACCATGTGCAGGACCAAGGGTTCAGTGGCCAGCTGCTGTTCGGCCCGCTTTTTCTGGATTTGCACGAAGGCTCCCAGTTCCTTCACGAGCTTCTTAACACTTTCCAGCCCGATTAAGCTGTCCAACTCCTGCATGGCTTCTTCAAGACGTTTCCAGTCCGAACTGTCAACCTCAGCCCGGCCGTTTTGGGCCTCGGTGCGGTCGAGCTTTTGAAACAGGACAAAAGCCTCCGATGCCGAAATCTCGCCGGCCTCCAGGAGTTCAAGAACCTCCTCGGTGGAATTAGCTTTGCCGGGTTCCCTCTTTTGTTTCTCTTCTACTGGGCTTTTCATAGAAAACCCCCTTCGGCCGGAAGCTTACCCTAACATTATACGCAGGGCCAAGCAAAAAAGGGACCGACATCGGTCCCGAGGGGTGCCACCCTTGGTTAATCGAAAAGTTGATCCCCGTTGGTAAAACACGTGACTTTTCGTCGTCTAGAAGCTCATCAACCTTGCTTAACTCTTCGCTCAAGACGGTAAGCTCCGGTGGCA